>CAYVNJ010000065.1:0-10690 GCA_964452865.1 uncultured Sangeribacter sp.
AAGAAACCTCATCTTCAACACCTGCGAGTACACCGAGCTCTCCTTCTACAGTGACATCATATTTGTGAGCGTAGTCGACGACTTTCTTCGTCAGAGCGATATTTTCTTCGAAAGGAAGGTGAGAACCGTCAATCATGACTGAAGAGAAACCATTGTCAATACAATCCTTGCAAAGCTCGAATGTATCGCCGTGGTCAAGATGCAGGACAATCTGCGGGTGTTCCCAGCCGAGTTCCTTGGCGTATGCCACCGCACCCTGGGCCATGTAGCGCAGCAGAGTTGCATTGGCATAGTTGCGCGCACCTTTCGACACCTGGAGGATGACGGGCGATTTGGTTTCGGCTGCAGCTTTGATTATGGCCTGGAGCTGCTCCATGTTGTTGAAGTTGAAGGCGGGTATAGCGTATCCGCCGTCGATGGCCTTGGCAAACATTTCGCGAGTGTTGACCAGACCGAGTTGCTTGTAATCTACCATTATGAAAATATTTGGTTGTAAATTGAATTATCGGTATCAGTATGTGTGCAAAGGTATATTTTTTTATGGATAAGGGCAAGCGGTAAAAGAGTTGTCTGATTTTTTTTGAAATAAAAACGTCTCGGATTTGTTATTGCAGCCGCAAAAAATTAAATTTGTAGTCACTAATAAGCAATCAGGAGGATGAAGATATTTGATTCCCAAACTATAAAAGAGATAGACCGCGCCACATGCGAGGCACAGGGTATCGACTCTGTAGAACTGATGGAACGTGCGGCCAATGCCGTGAGCTGCGAAGTAATATCGCGGTTTCTGCCGTCGAAACGCATAATCGTAATGGCCGGTCCGGGCAACAATGGCGGCGATGCTTTGGCCACCGCGCGCATGCTGATAGAACAGGGCTACCGGCGGGTAGAGATTTTCCTTTTCAACATAGGCGGAGGTCTGTCGCACGACTGCGACATCGAAAGACAGAGACTAATCCGCATTGACGGAGTGGACTTTACTGAAGTGACACAGGAATTCCGACCGCCTTATATCGGAAAGGAAGATGTAGTTATCGACGGACTGTTCGGCTCGGGACTTCATCATCCATTGCGGGGTGGCTTCCGCTCGGTGGCTGACCTCATCAACACGAGTGGCGCTTTCGTCATTTCGATTGATGTGCCCTCGGGTCTGTTCGGAGAATGGAACAACCGCGTCAACCGCCGCGATATGGTGCATGCTGACCTCACGCTGACTTTCCAGACACCACGGCTCTCTTTCTTCTTTGAAGAAAATCAGGACGTGGTGGGCGAATGGAAGCTGCTCGACATCGAGCTTGACGAACAGAAAATACGAGAGACACCGGCCAAGTTCATAATGGTCGAAGCCTCGACCGTTCGCAGTCACCTGCGTCCGCGCCGTAAATTTTCCGGCAAGCGCGACTATGGCTCACTTCTGATAATGGCCGGCAGCATGGGCATGATGGGAGCTGCCGTCATGTCGGCGCGTGCGGCTCTGGAGAGTGGCGCAGGACTTGTGACCGTCCACTCTGCGCGATGCGGAATGAATATTTTGCAGACATCGCTGCCGGAAGCCATGTTCGAGTCGGACAAGAATGAATTCTACATCTCGGACATGAGTGTCCATTATGACCACCAGGCAGTTGCCGTAGGCCCGGGCATACGCACCCACGAAGACACAATCAACGCCCTCGAACACCTGCTGCAGAACGTGAAATGTCCGTTGGTCATCGATGCAGACGCCCTCAATTGCATATCGAAACGCCCGATACTGCTCTCGATGATACCCCCGATGAGTGTGCTTACTCCACACATCGGTGAATTCGACAGACTCTTCGGCGAGCACGACAGTTCGGAGGAACGCCTGCTGAAAGCAATCGAAGAGGCCAAACGCTACAACGTCATCATAGTGCTGAAAGGACATCATACAGCTACAGTGCGCCCCGACGGTCGCGTCTACATGAACATTACGGGAAATCCCGGAATGGCAACCGCCGGTGCCGGAGATACTCTTACGGGCATCATAGCGGCGTTCATAGCACAAGGTTATAAACCGGAGATTGCCGCCACAGCGGGTGTGTTCATCCACGGACTTGCCGGCGACCTCGCAGTCCTGGAGAAAGGCGAATACGGGCTTATGGCATCAGACATCAGCGCTAAGGTGGGCACGGCAATACACTACCTGATTGAAGGGAAAGTGCCACCTACTGTATAACTACAAAGACAGCAATATGAGACTCCAAATATTATCAACACTATTGGCAGTAGGTTGCGCGATGCCTGCTGTAGCACAGCAGACACGCATGCTCACCGCCGACAAGGGGAATGACTATGGTCTGGTGTACATGCTCCCGACCACTGTGCTCGACATCGAACTGGAGGCTGAACAAACCGTCCGTAAGGCAGGCCCGTTCCGCCAGTATGCGAAAAGATACATCGGCACCGACAATGTCGTTATGGAAGATAGCGAGACATGGACTCTGACCAAAGTGCGAGTCACTCCGCGAGGAGTGGCCGACCCGGACAGGCGCTTTGTCATGCAACTGAAACCGGGTGCGCTGACCAGCATCTGCGTGGCCGACGACGGAATGCTGCTCGCCATAAACCGCGAAGCTGAACCAGCTGCAAAGCCTGATGATTGGAATAATACCGAGCTGACGCCATCTACCCTTACCGGCAACGAGTACCTGCAATATGTCGATGAAGATTTCATTGCTTCACAATCATCGGCCAAACGTGCACAACTCCTCGCGGGGAGTCTTATGGACGTAAGAGACTCCAAGGTAGCACTGACCCGCGGCACTGCTGAAACAATGCCTACTGACGGCCGCCAGCTTGAGCTGATGCTCGAATCGCTGCGTCATCAGGAAAAGTGTATGACCGAAGCTTTCACCGGTTCGACCCAGACCCGTAAGGTGGTAACTAAACTAACCTTTACTCCCGACCCTGACAAACCGGGACGCAGCACGTTGTGCCGCCTGAGCGACTTTGCAGGATTTGTGGCTTCTGACGATTATTCAGGCGAGCCGGTATATATAGACATCCGTGAGGTGAACCGCGGCGAGCTCCCTCTGAATGACAAGGGGGAAGAACGTCCTTGGCCGAAAGAAGGTGTTGCCTACACCATACCCGGCACTGCCAACGTGAGCATATCGGCGGATGGTCATAGCCTGTTCAATGCAGACATAGACATGGCACAATACGGTGTGACATTCGCATTGTCGCCCTCGCTGTTCACCGACAAGAAAGCCCCGCAACAGGCATTGTTCAATCCTTCAACCGGAGCGGTTGTTTCAATTGAACAGACCACACGCTAAGCATGAACGGATTGTTCGACGCTATTCCCCAGTCGCTAAGGCTGTACGAACTAACTCAGCTTGTCAGCAGAACCGTCAACACACGCCCCGAACTACATGGCGTATGGGTTACGGCCGAGATAGGCAATCTGGCCGTGCGCGGCGGTCACTGCTACCTCGAACTGATTGAGAAAAATGAACGACAGGAGACCATAGCCAAGCTTCGCGCAACGATATGGGCCGGGAATTATCACCAGATACGCTCAAAATTCGAAAAACTATCCGGTCAGACACTCGCCGCCGGGATTAAGGTCATGCTGCGGGGTGGTGTGACATTCCATGACATCTACGGCATGTCGTTCAATGTCTCGGACATTGACCCCAACTACACCTTGGGCGACATGGTACGCTTGCGGCGTGAGATACTCGCACGGCTCACCCGCGAAGGTATCGTTGACAACAACAAACAGCTGCCGACACCATGCGTGCCCCAACGGATAGCCGTAATTTCAGCAAGCGGAGCGGCCGGCTATGGCGATTTTATCAATCAGCTGCTTCACAATAGTTTCGGCATAGTGTTCTATCCGGTGCTTTTCGAGGCCATAGTACAAGGGGCGCGTACAGTTCCTACCGTAATTGACGCACTGCAGCGCATTGGAGAGACCGCAGACTACTGGGATTGCGTAATCATTATCCGCGGAGGCGGTGCAACGTCCGACCTTATGGATTTCGATAATTATGAACTGGCTCGTGAGGTTGCTACATTTCCGCTGCCTATTGTCGTAGGTATCGGTCATGAGCGCGACCGTACGGTTCTTGACGAAATAGCCAACGTAAGGGTAAAGACTCCTACTGCAGCTGCAGAATGGTGCATATCGACAGCACGCGAATTTTATGAACGTGTGTCTGGCTATGTGAGAGGCATAGCGAAATATTCCACCGAAGCAGTTGCCGGCGAAGGCCGGCGGCTCACATACTACGAAGGGGTGATACCCTCCCGTGTACGCGAGCTTATGGCTGCCGCGTCGGCACAGCTGAGCCGTGCCACTACATCGCTGCCTCTGCTTGCCGGCGAAGCGATAGCCCGCGAGCGCAAGCGTCTGGATTATTCAGCGGGAATGATACGTAATGCCGCGGGATGGGTACTTCAGACAGCTGCACGCGACTTGCAGGCTTATCCACAACGCATCTTTCCTGCAGCCAGAATGTCTCTGGCCAGGGCTTCCGAAAGACTCACAGGACTCGAACGCCTGCTTAACGCCGTGCGTCCTGAAAATATTCTGGCTCGCGGTTATTCCGTCACCCGACTAAACGGGCACGCAATCAAGGACCTTTCCGAGTTGCAACCCGGCAGCGTGATAACCACCACCCTGCTTCACGGCACAATAGAATCTGAAATCAAGAATTTGAAACAAGAATAAAACTACATAACAATGAACGAGAAGGAAATGACATACAGCCGAGCCATAGGCGAGCTGGAGCAGATTGTACAGGCCATGCAGTCCAACCAATGCGATATTGACCATCTGGCAGCATATACAAAAAGGTCATTGGAGCTGCTACGCTTCTGCAAACAGCGCCTCGGCAGTGTAGATGCCGAACTGAAAAAGAGCCTTGCCGAACTCGGCGACTCTTCCCCCGCCTGACATACTCTCTTATCTATGTAATTTTGCTTTGATATAATTCTTTACAGCTTGTGTATTACGCTCGAAGAGCCAATAAACTCCATAGGCAACCAGCATCTCCACACACAACCATATAAAATACATACATAATGATGTAATGTTGACTGAAGGAGATTTGGGAACTCCAAGGCCTTCTAATAACCTAAGGACCGGTACATGTGTAAGATATAACGTATATGAGAATGCCGCGAATTTAGTACCAAGAACATTTATTCTCTTTAGAAACTTTGTTTTTGGAGGTGCTTGTATCACATTTTGAATAAAAATAGAAAAACAAAGAGCAAAAAATATCGATAAGACGCCCCTGAATATAATACCAGACGACATTTCTGAGTGTAAGAATTTGCTTCCGCTTCCCAATTGCAAAAACACACATGTAATTGCAGCCATGATTCCAAATAACCACATCACTAAATTATTCTTACTGGGTAATCTATAATAAGCCAGAGCACCTAATATCCAGATAAACAGATAGTATACAGACAATTTCACAAAAACAAGCATTGAAGCTATAATCAAAAGCGCACCTATTACATATTTCCATGTATTAACATTTATACGCTTTGAAAATACTATACCAAAACCACAAAGCATCACATAAAACCATACTTCATAACTCAGAGACCATAGAACTGAAAAAGGAATTCCGGTTAAAATACCTTGAAGCGATAACAAACAACCGATGTAAGTAATTACATTGATACTTCCTCCTTGCCAATATACAATAGGAATATACAATAACAACGCTCCTATCAGAGGCAAGAGAATACGTACAGCTCTATCTATAGCGTAACTTGTTGGCCGAAACTGTCCTAATGCTATTCTCTTTAATCCCCGACCACCAACAAGTATACCTGACAAAACAAAGAAAATCATCACGGCTTCATTACCTAACCGAGTCAAAAAGAAGAAAACGAAGACGAAAATATTTTGGTTTCCTTCAGGTAATGAGGAATAATCTACAAAAAACGAACCTCGCGAATGACATGCCATTACTACGAAAGCTGCAAGAAATCTTATGAGGTCAAGCCAATAATAATGGCCGTCAATTTCTGTTGCCAGTTTTATTTTTCCATTATTTGATTGGGGGGGGTAGATATTTGCTTTCATATTAGAAAATTATATAAAAAATCACACGCGCCACCATAATTAACTAAGTGGCGCGTGCGTGTGGATATTAGATTAGAATTCGCAGGTTTTGGGATAGCGGGGGAAAGGTATGACGTCGCGAATGTTCTGCATACCCGTAACAAACAGTACCAGACGCTCGAAACCAAGCCCGAAACCGGAATGAGGTACAGTACCGAAACGGCGTGTATCCAGATACCACCACATGTCCTTCATCGGTATGTGGCACTCCTCGATGCGGCTCATCAGCTTGTCGTAGTCCTCCTCACGCTGCGAACCACCTATGATTTCACCAATTTTTGGGAAAAGCACGTCCATGGCACGTACGGTCTTGCCGTCGTCGTTGAGCTTCATGTAGAACGCCTTGATTTCCTTCGGATAGTCCGTGAGGATTACAGGCTTCTTGAAGTGCTCCTCAACGAGATAGCGCTCGTGTTCGGAAGCGAGGTCAACACCCCAGTACACGGGGAATTCGAATTTGCGACCGCTCTCCTCGAGAATTTTGACACCCTCGGTGTATGACAGACGAACGAAATCATTGTCGACCACAAAGCGCAGACGCTCGATAAGGTCATGGTCGAACATGTCATTGAGAAACTGTATATCGTCCTTGCAGTGCTCGAGAGCATAGCTTACGCAGTATTTAATGAACTCTTCGGCCAAATCCATATTGTCGGCAATCTCATAGAACGCCATTTCCGGTTCAATCATCCAGAATTCCGACAAATGGCGGGGCGTATTGGAGTTCTCGGCACGGAATGTAGGTCCGAAAGTGTAAATACAACCCAGTGCCGTCGCACCAAGCTCTCCCTCGAGTTGTCCTGACACAGTAAGTGAAGCCTGCTTGCCGAAGAAGTCCTCCGAATAATCAACCGAGCCGTCTTCGCGACGCGGAGGATTATTGACATCAAGTGTCGTAACCTGGAACATAGCGCCTGCGCCCTCGCAGTCCGAGGCCGTAATCAGAGGTGTATGGAAGTAATAGAAACCCTTGTCGTTGAAGAATTTATGGATAGCAAACGCCAAAGCATGGCGTATGCGCAATACAGCCGAAAACGTATTAGTACGAGGACGCAGATGTGCCTTCTCACGCAGAAATTCCAGAGTATGGCCTTTTTTCTGCATAGGATACTCCTCGGGATTGGCAGTACCGTAAATCTGCAGTTCTTCGGCCTGCATCTCAAGCGACTGACCCTTTCCCTGCGAAGCCACTATCGAGCCTTGCACATGGATGCTCGCACCAGTCGTTATGGGGCGAAGCTGCTCCTCGCTGAAGCGCGACATGTCGAATACTATCTGAAGGTTTTTTATTGTCGAACCGTCGTTAAGTGCGACAAACTGTACATTCTTGTTGCCGCGGCGGGTACGAACCCATCCTTTCACATCGGCTTCCGCGCCTATGTATTTTCCGGGGTCGGCCATAAGGTCGGCCACTCGTGTACGCTTTATATCTTTCATGATTAAATCGTGATTGTCTGTTGAATTGATAATTATTCAAACGAGCCCTGACGCAACCAGTTCACTTCGTCCTGTGTGAGGTATCTCCAGCGACCGCGCGGCAGGTTTTTCTTCGTAAGTCCAGCAAAATAGACACGGTCAAGCTTGGTCACCCTGTAGCCCAGATGCTCGAACATGCGGCGCACGATGCGGTTCCGGCCACTATGTATCTCAATTCCAGCCTGATTGCGGTCTGTTTCATTGACATAGCTTATGGCATCGGCATGTATCTCACCGTCTTCAAGCTCAATACCGTCGGCTATACGCTGCATATCCTCTTCGGCAATATCCTTGTCTGTCCACACGTGATATATTTTCTTTTTGACAAACTTGGGGTGTGTCAGTTTCGAGGCAAGGTCGCCGTCGTTGGTAAGCAGAAGCACGCCGGTTGTATTGCGGTCCAGCCGTCCCACCGGATAGATGCGCTCCTGACATGCACCCTTCACTATGTCGAGCACCGTAGTGCGTCCGTTGGGGTCGTCTGAAGTCGTAACACAGTCTTTCGGCTTATTGAGGAGGACGTAACACTTGCGTTCGGGCACTACGACCTTCTCCTCAACCTCGACTACATCGGTTCTGAGTATCTTTGTACCGAGTTCGGTGACTACTGTTCCGTTCACCTTTACTTTCCCGCCGGTAATAAGTTCATCGGCCTCGCGGCGTGAACAAAGGCCGGCATTAGCCATATATTTGTTGAGACGTATCGGTTCGTTCGGGTCAATATCGTTCAGTACATAGTCAATCTGCCGGGGACGTGGAGTGAAACGTTTGCCCTGTCCGCCGTCCTGCGGCTGACTGTTGTAGGGGCGACGCTTGGGCTGCATGCCGCCCTGGCGGTTGCCATAGGGGCGGTTCTGGCCTCCCTGTTCCGGTCGGTTGTTGTAAGGCCTCGGCTGCTGGCCATCCTGACGGTTGTTGTTATACGGACGATACGGGCGCTGCTGACTGCCGTTTTCCGGTCGGTTGTTGTAGGGGCGATACGGACGATTATTCTGCCCGTTCTGCTGATTATACGGACGATACGGACGGTTCTGGCCGTTCTGCTCCTGGCCGTAGCGGTTGTTATAGTTGGAGTTGCCGCCGAAGTTGTTGTACTGACGTCGGGGAGCAAATCCCTGCTCCTCGCGGCCATGTCCTTCAGACTCCTGGCGATTGTACTGATTTCTCTGGCCGGCGTTGTATGGCCGGTTGTTGTCATAGCGGTTGTACGGACGATATCCGCCCTGACGGTTCTGATTGTAATTGCTACTGTAATTTCTTGATTGATAATTAGGGCGTCCCTGGTTTTGTCCGGACTGTTCTGAGCCATAGCTCACGCTTTCATGGGTTGTCTCGCCCTGAGCAGCGGCATGGTCGAGCGCGGTGTGGGCTGCGAGAGTCGAGCCTATGCGCGGCCGTCTGCTTTTTTTCTCTGCTTCATTCTCCATAATTGGGTGTTGAATTGTGTCTTTGTGTCTGTAAGATTATAACGTTGAGGCATCTCTGCCTTAAAATACTTAAAATAAACTGTATATCAGATGCAAAATACTTTTTCGGTGCGAATTTACAACAATTCCCCGTAATCCACACCAAATAACACCAAAAAATACATGGCACAGTCGTTTAGCAGCATGACAAATCGCAAGTATATGAAAAAACCGCACGCCGGAGAGTGCGCCCGGAAAGTAGCCGTGGGGTGTCGAAAGGCGTAGCCTCTTTTTGTATCGGGCGCACGAGCCGTGCGCCCCTACGTTCAGCGCATATATCACACCCCTCGATGTAGGGTTGCACGGCTCGTGCAACCGCGTTACTCAATGGTAAATAACTGCCGCCCGCGGCTACTATCGGGATGCGCTCTGCCGGCGCATCTTTTGTTTACGAACATAAATTGCCTACCCTTGGCCGGATACCGTGTTTCTATCATTTTGCTATTTGAGTGTTAAAATCGTATTTTTATGGCGTGAATATTTGGATTTCTCAAAACTCATCATTATCTTTACGGCATCATTAACCAAAAACAACAGAAGTATGAAGAAATCTCTACTACTCCTGGCGGCGGTTCTGCTAAACCTCTTGCCCCTCCCGGCTAAAGCCGAAGATACGAATACCAAACCATTATCTCATATTGATACTGACTGTTTGTTTACCTATTATTTTACGACTATGCTCAGCTCATATCAGAAAACTTATTGTTTTGACAGCCGCGTAGTAGATGATAAGGAGTATATGGCTCTCATTGAATGCGACGAAAAGGGAGATTATGACAAGGAGGCTACAAATAATATCTATGCTTATCTCCGTGAAGAAGATAACAAGGTTTATATGTTGCTTGGCAATGCACAAAGACCTAATTGGTATGGATGTGTCTATGGACGACCTGATAAGGAAACCATGATATATGACTATAGTCTTGAACCAGGTGAAAACTATCGCATTGGAACGCTTGAGGATTACGTAATACTTCAGGAAAACCCGACGTCCACAGAAGTTTGGGAATGGATATACGCTAACCAAGATTTAGAGAAATCACCATATTCCTATTTATGTACATGGGATTACGGCCTATTGGTCTTAAAAGAGAAAAAGTTTGACGAAGAGCTTGGCAGAGAAGTATCCACTTTCGCTCAGAAATATTTTGACCCGGACTATAAATTCTCACATGACCATTACTATTATCCCCCTACATGGGATTCAGAAGGGTGGCGCACATTCGATGTTGTCGATGGCTTTGGCTGTATGCAAAGTCTCGTGGCCTTCCCTGGCCTGTTTCCGCCGGCGCCGTGCATAATTACCGGTTATGCCAATCCCGCCAATCCAATACTTTGCAAAGTGCAGAGACGCGATACAAAGGAAATATTATTCGAAAAGACAGACTTACCGAATCCGCCGTTGGTAGAGGAATTGGATGCCGACGGCAATGCCGAGCCGGAGTATTACAACCTGCAGGGGCAGAAAGTGGCTGCGCCGGAGGAGGGAAGCATCTACATCGTGAAGCGTGGCGCGGAAGCCACCAAAGAGGTTTACCGCCAATAAACGCAAGTACATAAAAGATGCGCGCCGGCAGAGCGCGCACGGAAAGTAGCCGTGGGGTAAGCATAGCGCACCCCGCGGTTCTTCGTATTAAGA
>CAYVNJ010000066.1:0-10683 GCA_964452865.1 uncultured Sangeribacter sp.
GATTTGTCTGTTCATAAAATTTTGTTTTTGGTTTGCGGCTGCAATTTAATAAAAACCATTCAATATGCAAGGGGTAGATTAGCACATTGAATTAATCAATAAAACATTCGAATGACTCACCTTACACAAAAGTTGCGCCGCGACAAAGTGTTGCGGCACAACTTTTGTGATGTGTCATTCCGGGCACCCCGACCGAGTGTCCTTACTTCCTTACGGCAGTTTTGAATGTACGACTTCCTTTTCGGACGATGTAAACCTGTCCATTTTCGGGATTAGCAATCCTCATGCCCTGCATGTTATAGTATTCTGTATTTTCGGTAGCTGTGGCAATAAGAGATTTAACTTCAGAGTCAAATATCTTTTCCTCAATATTGCTAAACAGATTCCATGGTGACATATTTTGATATTCTTTCCTTGTACCTGTCGGAACGTATAGGGTGGCGTTGTAATACACTGAATATGTAAATATGCTTTTCGCAGCCGAGAGTGGGATAGTTGCCGGATATTCTACTTTGCGGATGGCTCTGTTCGCCGAGAAAACGCTAGACCCCATTGATTTGATATATTTAGGGAGTTTTACAGTAGTCAAACTAATACAGTTTTCAAAAGCACAATCCCCAATAGTTTCGACTGAATCTGGCAAATCAAGGGATGATAGTCTGTAGCATTCTTTGAAAGCATAGTCATCAATAGATTTTACGGAATTGCCAATATATACCGAGGTCATTCCACTGCAATTTTGGAAAGCGTTGTTCCCGATGGCCTCGATATAGTCTGGAATGGTGTATTCACCTTCTAATGAATATGGCGCAAACAGGATTGATTTTTTATCAGTTCCATAAATCCAGCCGTCCTCGACGGTAATATGTTGTGTATTGTCGTAGGCTACACTAATTCCATTATTAGAGAAAGGATTCTGCAGATTGTCCGGATAAGCGGATTTGACGAGATTAACGCATCCCTTGAAAGCATCTTCTTCAATTAACACAACAGAATTGCCAACTATTGCATATTGCATATCGTCGCAATTATAAAAAGCGCAGTAGCTTATTTTGCGGACGGAGTTTGGAATTACAACGAACCTCAGGTGGTCGCACAATGCGAAAGCATATTCATCAATTATGTTGATTGTATTCGGGATTTCGATAGTCGCTAAAGTATTCTGTCCAACAAAAGAGCAAACACCGATTTTTGTAACCGTATATTCAATATCACCATCTTTTACAGTGGGGGGAATTTTCAAATACCAATACTCCCTTCCGGAAATTTCATTTCCGTGAGTAAAAGACACCTGTCCATATTTCCCCTCCGTATAGCTTCCGGCTTTTGTTTCAACAGTTTTTTGGGCTTCATTAATTACTGTGTAGGTAAGAGTCTGTCCTTCGTAAGTATATTTAAAATCACGTGCGAATATAGGTATTGTTCCCAATACGGCTAATACTATCGGAATAAATTTTTTCATTATGTGTCTTTATTTTACAATTATCTTTGAAGTTTCGAGAATTTCCTCATCTTTTACCAATGATACTGAAATCAATTCGTTGGGAATGAAGTTCTCAGAGATTGAATACTCAGCTACGTCAGCCCTGACTTCTATTGTTTTCAGTATAGTGCTTAGCAATGGTCAGCAGTAAGCATGATGCATGCTTCCTACTTTGGTGAGGATTTTTCTTTTCATAATATTGAGTTTTTGGTTTGCGGCTGCAATTTAATAAAAAATCACAATATTTGAGTGCTTGCGTGCGTTATAATACGGATAGAAACCGTTTTAACTAAATCATTTCGCTCATGTCTGTAGCTTTCAGCATATTAAGCGTTGTGTGCTATCTGGCGGCTATTGCAATCTTGTTTCGCAACCGCTTCATAGCTCCTGTGGCATCATATTTCGGATTAATGTCGGCCGGCTTCATTGAGGTCGACGGTATTTCGTGGCTACACATCAATCCTACCATATTGATTTTCTGGCTGTGTGTCACGGTCATAGTTATGACTACATCGTTGCTGCAGCCGAAAAATATATCGGCCGATAACAGCGGAATGGGCTATATGACTGTGGGCGGTCTGGCCGGATTGGCTGCCGGATTGCTGGCATATACGGCATCGTCGGAGTTGTCGGTTCTGTATGCCATAATGGTCGTTGCCACAGCGATAGGAGTGGTTTTCGGCTTCATACTTTTTGTTAATACGCCGGCAGGACGTCAGTTCGGTTTCGGCTCGGGACGGTTCGTGCGTTATCTGCTGGCAAAGGGTTTTCCGACGGCGCTCACGCTCATGATGCTCGGTGTGCCTCTCGTATTGATAATAGCACTTTACAGGATATGAGAAAGATGCGAGTCTTATTATTGTCGTTGGTGGCATTGCTGGTCATGGTTGCAGGACAGCCGGCGGCTGCTCAGAAGAAGCTGAAGACAGAGAAGCCCGACCTACAGCAGATACGCAAGGCCACACTCGACCCGGAGAGCAAATTCTATTTTCCACGACTCCAGAAGCTGTATGAGCGTAACGACACGGTCATGACTCCGGAGGAGTATCGTTATTTCTATCTGGGCTACATGTTTCAGGAGGATTATGACCCCTACCGCACATCGCGTTTTTCGGGATTGACCGACCATCTGCGTGCCAAGACCACACATACACCGGCTGAATGTGACACCATAATCGAGTATTCGGAAAAGGCGTTGCGCGACAATCCGTTCGACCTGCGGTCGATGTCTTTTCTTGTGCATGCCCTCAAGGAGAAGCGTAAGGATATGCGGGCCAAAATCTGGGAGTACCGACTTCAGAACATCCTGGGCGCTATCAAGAGTACGGGCACTGGTGAGAGTCGCGACGATGCGTGGTATGTTGTCTATCCGATGCATGAATATGATATGATACAGCTGCTCGGATATGAAGCCACCGATGCGGCGTTTATTGAGCCTGGCTATGACTACATAACCGTATCGCCCGATGCCGCGAGTCAGCACCGTCGTCGCGGGAAGACCCCGGAGGGTTTCTATTTCAACATCATCATCCCGATGCAGGAGTACGACCGCAAGCATCCTGACGCTGACGAGCCGGCTCTGTAATTCTTTTTTTTGAAAAATTTACACTTTGTTTATACGTATATGACTGACAACAAACAACAGGCCGCGTCTCCCGTAGTGGAGAGCGGTAAATATGTGGCTTTTGCCTACCGACTTTATGACGATAAGACGGGCGAGCTTCTTTTCGAAGCACCCCATGACGCACCCGATGTGATGATTGACGGTGTGACAGAGGCCATTGTGCCCGGTCTGGCTGCTGCGATGCACGGCCTGAAAGCCGGCGATAAGTTCGGTGTCACCCTACCGCCGGAGGCTGCTTTTGGTCCGCGGATTGAGGAGAATGTCGATTGGCTACCGATTGATATTTTCATGCAGGACGGCAAGCTTGCCCCTGCCGTGAAGGTAGGGGCCGAACTGCCCATGATGACGCAGAACGGCATGCTGATTAAGGGGCGTGTGCTCGATATTGAACCCGAGCGTGTGCGCATGGATTTCAATCATCCTTTCGCCGGACTCACAGTCCGTTATGACGGCGAGGTGGTCGAGGTGCGCGACCCGACCCCTGAGGAATTGCACCCGGCGGGTGGTTGCTGCGGCGGCCACTGTGGCGGCGGTTGCTCCGACGGCGGATGTTCCGACGGCGGCTGCTCAGAGGGTGGATGTTGCCACTGATAGCATAGGAAGACAAAGAACAGAGACGCACGACCTTTTCTCCGGCCGTGCGTCTCGTATTTTAGATTTGTGGATTATATGAAATCGGGGTCAGGAACGGAAAGCGCTGCTAACCCGGCGGTTGACGCTTATTATGTTGAAGACGATTGTGAGCAGTGTGAGGGCGGCTGTCGCCGTCAGCGAGAGCCAGACTCCGGAGGTTTCCGCGCCCATGGCTTCCACAGGGGCGATGTAGAGGGTGCGCACCCAGAACATGGCTGCTGTCGATAGAACATAGGCTGAGATGCTCACAATGACCACTATCCTCCGGTATGGTGCACTCACCGTGCGCAGGTCGTAGCCAAGCATGATGAGTGAGTGAAGTTTGGCGCGGTTCTTCTGCATGAGAAGCTGAATGGAGAGCAACAATATGAAGAAGGAGAGGAGCGTTACGAGTGCTCCCACAGCCAGCACTACACCTGTGGCAACGTTGAGGAAGTACGATGCCTGCGACGTGGATTTGTCGCCGGCTGTCTGCAGGTCGTGTGCCTCAAGGTATTCTTTTATCCTTACATCGCCGGGGCTGGAACAGTCTATTATCAGGCGTGACGGAGCTGTTTTGCCGGTGCCTACGGTCGAGTTGCTCCAGTCGATGAATTCCTGCGGCACAAGAATGGTGTTCAGGCGGTTGGAAAAACCGACCACACGCCCTTTCAAACTTATAGGTGAGCCTTCTCTTTCTGGATAAAGGGTGAGTTGCATGTCGACACTGCCGACCATATTTTCCGACAGGCGAGGCATACCGGCCGATGATGCGAATCCGAAATTGTAGAGGTTGAGATAGTCCCTGTTCATGATGATGGGTACTTCGGTATCTCCGGGGCGATAGCTCCAGTCGGCATCGGGCACGTCGACAAAGTCGCGCGGGACGGCCTCGAAGAACAGCAGGGTTGATAATGCGCCTCCACTCATCGATGCTGATACTTTGTAGGATGTTGGTGTGAATTCACCTACTTTTCTCACCCAGGGCTGTCGGCCGATGTCGGCTATCTCGTCGTGGGTAAACTGTGTCTCGGTGCGGTCGGCCGAGACTCCGGACCGTACACGCTTGTTGACTACGAGATAGTCTTTGCGGATAAAGCTGTCATCGTCTGTCCATAGCGAGCGCACGTCGGTGAAGAATTGCAGGCCGGTCATGACTATTGCAAGACCTGCAAAATTCGATATTATGAAACCGAGCATTTGGCTTATGCTCAGATTTTTGCGGAGAAGTCGGCTTACGATATCCATGTCGGGTCAGAGGGTCAATAGTTCATATTCGGGCAGAGCGAGTTTGTTGCCTACGGAGGTGGCTATTACAGCTGCTCCGCGGCTTTCGGCCTCTGCCAGTATCATGCGGGCCGCTATATCATTGTTTGTGGTGTCGAGATGGCTGACCGGCTCGTCGAGCAGTATGAATGAGAATGGCTGACATAACGCCCTGACTATAGCCACACGCTGTTGCTGGCCTATAGACATCAAACCTACCGGACGGTGGCTGTGTGCATCAATGCCGAGGGCGGTCATGCGTTCCATTATTTCTGAATCCGAGTAATAATCGGTCAGCCGGTTTTTGAGCCGGATGTTTTCCAGAGCGGTCAGTTCAGGGAAAAGGTCGAGTTCTTGCGGCAGGTAGGCCAGAACCTCGCGGCGCATACGTTGCCATTGAGACGGTGTGAGCGAACGCGCGTCTGTATTGTCGAAACTTATAGTGCCCTGATAGTCTGTGCGTGCGCCATAGATATAGGCACAAAGACTCGATTTCCCCGTACCGCTGGCAGCCTCGATTATATACCGGCCTCCACGCTGAAGGACTACTCTGCGTCGCCAGACACCTGACGGGCGTTCGGGTTCGCGTAAAAAGACGTCGGGCAGGACATTGTCTAATGTCAGCCTGTCGATATGAAAATCAGTTCTGTTCACTTTGAGAATGCATCGAAGATTGCGGCCAGCGAATTGCGGTTGCGTGCCGTCATGTGGATTTTTACAGTGCCTTGAGCTTTCCCGCCAGCGTCGAGGCGCATGGCCATATAGTCGAACACTCCGGCAGGTACATTTTCTACGGAGTTGAAGTTGAGCAGGACTCCGAACGATGCTCCCGCAATCTCGTTGAAATGAGCGGTCAGAGCGGATTGGGTTGTCTGAATGCCGGTGTTGGCAGTGAAGATGTCATCGCTGAATGAGGTGACTGCCGCGCCGGCACTTGTGGCTTTGATTATTGCAGCCAGTGATGCGGCAGCCTGCTGTGCCGATTTGCCTTTTAGGGTGAGAGCTATGGAGTTTGGTGCTGACGGCGAGCTGAGACCATCAGGCAGTTGTGCGCCTGTTCCGAACGCAGCTGTTCCGTCGACGGAAGTCAGTATCTCGGGTGCTCCCTGTGAGGCCGGCATGTAATTTCCGGCTTGACTGAGCAATGGTATGAGTTTGGTCATCATTCTTGAGGGTAGCGACATGGCAATCACCATTGAAGATGTATTGCTCAGCCGACGGAGAGGTGCTTCCTCTATCTTCTCCATAGGAAGTGACATACGCGCTTCTTCTCCTTTTGAGTTGAGCAGTGCGAATGTCATGTCAATAAGCCCGTTCTCAAATTTTATGTCAATAAATGATGTGTGCGGGTCATCGAAAATATAAGCCATAAGCATCCGCATTTCCGGTTTGCCTGACTGATTGGCAAGGAAATCGGCCGATACGGCCATTCCTATGTCTGAGCATGTGGCCAGGCGTTCTCCCGCGCCTGTTGAAGCGAGACTCGCTTTCTCCTTGATGTCGGCAAATTTTTCAATGTCGGATTTATTGATTGCCGGTGTCGAGGAAATCCAATATCTTTTGTCGGCGATGGCTACATTATTGAGGGTTTCAATATCACCGGATGTGGTGAAGGCATTTTCGTCGGTTTTCAGGATTTTGGCCATATCTTTCCGGAAAGTCTTGACATTGTCGATATGACCTGTGAGATATATCGTGCCTTTATACTCGAAGAATGCTATGGCTTCGAGGTCTGTGCCGGCGCCGTCGGCAGCTATATTGTCAAGTAGTTCGCGCTGTGTGTCATTCACGTCAGCAAGGAACTTGTCGGGAATTACGAAACCTCCTTTGTCCGACTTTTCCAGGCCGGCCTTGTCGGCTGCCTGGCCTAAACGTACTACGGCACACATCTGAGTGTCTGACGGTATTTTCGAGATGAGCTGTTTCACCACGCTGTCGTCTGACGAGCAGGCGCATACAAGCAAAGTAAGCATTACGGCGCATAGCCCGCGGGAGAAATGGATAAATCGTCTGGTCATAAACAATGTGTTTTGTGTTGGTCTGACTGTTGATAATTATGGCGTAAAGATAGCAAAAATCATAATAACTTCCCCACAGCTGCTTCCGGATTGAGAGCATCGACTATTTTTATCTCGCGGTCGCGTGCGAACCATGTCAGCTGCTTTTTTGCATATACACGGGTGTTACGTTTGATTTTGGCTATGGCCTCCTCAAGGTTCATCGAACCGTCCATATAGGCGAACATCTCTTTCAGCCCTACGGTATTGAGTGCATTCATGCGTCGCATGGCTGCAGCATCGTTGAGCGCGTTTTTGCGTGCAGCTGCATACATGGGGTAGAGCGCAGCCGCTTCGGCCTCAAGGCCGGCCTCAATCATGGCATCGGTACGCTCGGATATACGCCTGAAAATCACTTCTCGCGGTGCATTAAGCATCAGTTTTATCACGCGGAATGGCCTTTCTTGCCGACGACCGGTGCATAGTTCTGAGTAGGGCCGTCCGGCTGCTATACATATTTCGAGAGCATGGAAGACCCGTTTGGGGTTGTGGGTGTCGATGCGCTCTGCCGATGCAGGGTCTATTTCCCGTAGGCGTTTCAGAGTCCACTCCGTACCTTTGGATTCCTCCATGCGCATCAGTGCGTTTCTGAGTTCGGGCGGAACTGTCGGCAGAGGGTCGATGCCGTGGCATAGAGCATCTACGTACATCATTGAGCCACCACATGCAATAGCCGTGTCCGACCGTGTCCAGATGTCGGCTGCACACCGCAGGGCATCTTGTTCGAACAGAGCGGCACTATAGTATTCATCGGGATTAAGGAAGCCCACAAGGTGATGTGGTACGAGAGCCATGTCTTCAGCCGACGGTGCTGCCGTGGCGATTGGCATACCGCGGTAAACCTGTCTGCTATCGGCCGATATTATCTCCGTACCTAACTTTCGGGCCAGAGAAAGGGCCAGCCGCGATTTTCCTATCGCGGTTGGCCCGGTTATTACTATCAGTGTCTTGTTTTTCATCGTTCGGCCACGAGGCGGGCAATGCCTACAATGACGTCTACTGCCTTCTCCATTGAAGGAATAGGCACAAATTCGTAGCGGCCGTGGAAGTTGAGGCCTCCGGCGAAGATGTTGGGGCAGGGCAGACCCTTGAACGAGAGTTGTGCACCGTCCGTACCACCGCGTATGGGCTGTACTTTGGGTGTCACGCCGGCCTGACGCATAGCCTCTTCAGCTATTTCGATAATGTGCATTACAGGCTCGATTTTCTCGCGCATATTATAGTACTGGTCATTGATTTCAATTGATGTCGAGCCGGGGAACTCTTCATTGATTTTGCGTACAATATGCTCGAGTTCGCGTTTGCGGGTTTCGAAACGGTTGCGGTCGTGGTCGCGGATTATGTAGGAGAGAACCGTCTGTTCCACTGTACCCTGAATGCCTACGAGGTGGTAGAAGCCTTCATAGCCTTCGGTGTGTTCAGGAGTCTCTACACGCGGAAGCATAGAGATGAACTGGTTGGCCACACGCATGGAGTTGACCATTTTGTGTTTGGCGTAACCGGGGTGTACGTTGCGGCCCTTGATTGTGATTTTAGCACCCGCTGCATTGAAGTTCTCAAACTCGAGTTCGCCGATTTCGCCGCCGTCCATTGTGTAGGCGAAGTCAGCGCCGAAATGTTCTACATCGAATTTGTGCGCGCCGAGCCCTATCTCTTCATCAGGGTTGAAAGCTATGCGTATCTTGCCATGCTTGATTTCAGGATGCTTCTGCAGATAGTCTACTGCTGTGATTATTTCTGCTATGCCGGCTTTGTCGTCTGCGCCGAGCAGTGTGTTGCCGTCGGTGACAATCAAATCCTGACCTACATAGTCCAGCAGTTCGGGAAACTCAGAAGGGTCGAGCACTACCTCTGCATTCAGAGTGATGACGCCGCCGTCGTAGTGTTTCACTATGCGCGGGTTAACATTGCGCCCTGTCATGTCAGGACTTGTATCAAGGTGGGCGATGAAACCCACTGTGGGCAGCTCCTTGTCGGTATTGGCCGGCAAGGTAGCCATAAGATATCCATTGTCGTCAAGGCTGATTTCATCCAGCCCCATTTTGCGGAGCTCCTCTTCGAGGAACTTGGCGAAGACCATCTGCCCGGGAGTTGACGGGGTCATGTTGGTCAGTTCGTCGCTCTGTGTGTCAAAAGCCACATAGCTCAGAAAGCGGTCTGTCAATGTCATTGTATTGAGATGTTTATGTGTTTTTATCACTAAAGATTGTCAGACGAGTTTAGCCGATGCTTCGCGGATACGGCGCATGGCTTCGCGGATATTGTCGTCGGATGTTGCATAGCTCAGTCGCATGTAGCCCGGCGCACAGAAAGCAGCACCGTCGACACAAGCCACGTGAGCCTCCTCGAGAAGATACATCACATAGTCGCCCGACGAATTGATGACCCTGTCGCCACAGCGGCGTCCGATGTAGTAGCTCACTTCCGGGAAGAGGTAGAATGCTCCGTCAGGACGATTGACTTTCCAGCCCGGCATTTCGGATGCAAGCTCAGTGATGAGGTCGCGACGGCGTTCGAAGGCAACGCGCATAGCCTCTACACAATCTTGCGGACCGTCATAGGCGGCTTCGGCAGCCTTCTGCGCTATTGATGATGTGCCGGAGGTGTATTGTCCCTGCAGCTTGGTCACAGCCTTTGCTATGTCAAGCGGGGCAGCCATATAGCCGATGCGCCAGCCGGTCATGGCGTATGCTTTCGACACGCCGTTGATTATTATGATGCGGTCGGCCAGCCAGTCGAAGCTGCAGATGCTTGCCACGTGGCCTACGAAATTGATGTGTTCGTAGATTTCGTCGGCAAGTACGAGTATGTCGGGATGATTACGAAGCACTTCAGCCAGACCGCGCAGTTCTTCTTCCGTATATACAGCACCTGTGGGGTTTGACGGCGAGTTGAGCATTATCATGCGGCTGCGGGGTGTGATTGCAGCTTCAAGCTGTTCGGGGGTAATCTTGAAATTCTGTTCTACCCCGGCGGGTACTGTCACAGGTACGCCTTCAGCCAATTTCACCATTTCCACATAGCTCACCCATGCCGGAGTCGGGATGATTACCTCATCACCCGGATTGATTGTGGCCAGCAGAGCGTTACACAGTTCCTGCTTGGCTCCTGTGCCCACGACAATCTGGTCGGGAGTAAACGTGACGCCGTTTTCACGTGAAAGCTTGCGGCACACAGCCTCGCGGAGCGACATATAGCCTGCCACGGGGGTGTAGCGAGAAAAGTTATTGTCAATGGCCTTTTTTGCGGCCTCCTTGATGAAGTCGGGAGTATCGAAGTCGGGTTCGCCCACCGACATGTTGATTACATCGATGCCGGCGGCTTTGAGCTCACCGCTCTTTTGGCTCATGGCCAATGTAGCCGACGGAGAAAGGGCTTGGACACGCCCGGATATTCTGCTCATGGTAAAGTCCGTAATGATTTAAGGTTATTTAATCTGCGAAGATAATCATAAAACCCGACATTCGCAAATCCACCCACCCGAACCTCCGTTTGTTGACTCTACACTTAATAGTCTTTTCCATAGTTATTAGTATAAAATGAAAATTATGCCTTAAACATGTTTTCTATTTTGGTTATAATATCAAGTATGTCTGCAAATGAGGGTACGTTATCCTCATATATCATATTCATGACCATAG
>CAYVNJ010000067.1:0-10671 GCA_964452865.1 uncultured Sangeribacter sp.
GGCCTTACGGATTGTGGGGAAGTTGGTGAGCATACCACCGGGCCAACGTTCGATTACGTAAGGCATACCGAGTGCTCCGGCTTTTTCAGCCACAGCTTCTTTAGCTTGCTTCTTTGTAGCAACAAAGAGTATGCGTTTGCCGCTTTTTGCTATCTGACGCAGAGCCTTAGCTGCTTCTTCAGCCTTGGCTGCTGTCTTGTAGAGGTCGATGATGTGAATGCCGTTGCGCTCCATGAAGATGTAAGGAGCCATTGCGGGATTCCATTTACGTTTGAGGTGGCCGAAGTGACATCCGGCCTCAATCATATGTTCAAATGTGGGTGTTGCCATTTTTTTGTTTACGTTCTTTTTGCTTTGTCAGAACCGGACGGTAGGGTATAGAGCCATCTGCCCGGTTTAGATACTAAACATTGATTATTGATATGTGAGTTAATCTCAGGTGTTGCGAGGAGAATAGGTGTGGTTTGTTATGCATCGGAACATCGAACCGCTTTTTCGGTCCGATGTTCCGTATCTGATATTGTCAAGCTGCCTTGGAATAGGGCATAAATATGCGATAAGGCAGATTAACGTTTGCTGAACTGGAAGCGTTTACGTGCTTTGGGACGTCCCGGTTTCTTACGTTCTACTGCACGCGGGTCACGTGTCATGAAGCCATGAGCGCGCAGAGCTGGCTTGTCTTCGGGATTGATTTTAACCAGAGCGCGGGCAATCGCCAGACGGAGTGCTTCTGCCTGACCTTTGTAGCCACCGCCGTCAAGGTTAACGTGAATGTCGTATTTGCCTTCTACTTCGAGAACGCTCAGAGGCTGTTTAACGATATATTGAAGTATGGAAGAGGGGAAATATACTTCCAGAGGACGCTTGTTGATTGTGATTTGTCCGTTGCCTTCTGACAGGTATACGCGGGCAACGGCTGCTTTACGGCGTCCGATTGCATTGATTTTTTCCATCTCTTACAGTTATTTCAGTTTGTTGATATCGATTGTTTTAACGTCGTGCGAAGTGTGGGGGTGCTCCGGACCATTGTATACGTAGAGGTTGTCAAGCTGACGCGCTCCAAGACGTGTCTTGGGAAGCATACCTTTCACTACCTTAAGGTAGAGAGGGTTCTTGCCATTGCGGTTGTTCATGGCAAGTCCTTTGTTCATAAGAACTTCGGGTGTGCATTCTCTTTGGCCGCCGGGATATCCTGTGTAACGAAGATAGATACGGTCTGTAAATTTATTGCCGGTCATACGGCATTTTTCGGCGTTGATGATAATCACATTGTCGCCGCAGTCCATGTTGGGTGTGAAGTCGGGCTTGTATTTGCCACGAAGTATTTTTGCCACTTTTGCGCAGAGGCGTCCGAGCACCTGGTCGGTGGCGTCAACTACTACCCATTCTTTCTTGATGGTTGCGGGGGTAGCGGTTTGGGTTCTATAGCTTAATGTATCCACTTTGTTAATTAGTTGATAGTTAATTCTTTATGCCGGCATACGTGTGAGGCCAATCGCACTTTTGCCAGACATGGTTGCTTCTGTTGGATATAATCGGCGTGCAAAAGTACATTTTTTTTATTGTATAGCAAAATTTTTTTGCATTCACATATCATTTTTATCCGGACTTCCTACCCGATACTTATTCAACTATGATGCTTTCCTCGGCTGTCCGATACCTCCGCTGATTATCTCCTTGGTATAATCTTCTACCGTTTTCTGGCCATCTTCCACCATTCGATGAAAACGTTTGTAGGTCGCTTCTCCCATTTGCTCAGGTGTGCCTCCCATCAGACATTCCATTATGGGTTTGAGGTCAGAATATTTCTTTTCAATTTCAGCCGTCTTGCGTTCCAGTTCGGCGATAGCATCCTTGTCATTTGTGGCTGCTTTCGCACTTAGCATCAGAACTTCTTTGGTGTCCGGAATAATTTGAGAGTATGCATCTTCCATAATATCGGTCATGGCCGCATAGTCCTCTTGCGAGAGAGTTTGACCAGAAGCAATCATCTCCGTGTAGTGGCTCACACTTTTCTCGTCAAACCTGTTGCTCTGACCGCATGCGGTAGCAATTAAAACCAACATGCATGCTACAGAGATGCCTAATAATAATTTTTTCATCTTTAAGGTCTTATGATTATTTGTCTGCTGTCTTCTTTTTCTCTTTCCTCTTTTGAGATTTCATGGCGTTTATTTCACCATCAGAAATTACGGGCTTCAGCTCCAGGTCGCTGGCACACTGCAGCATGTAGTCTATGGCTTCACTTCGGTCGTTGTGTATTTCACCTTCGATTATTGCATTCTTGATTGATTCCTTGATGTCGCCTACCGTATTGCATGGTGCGAGCCCGAACACCCGCATGATTTCCAATCCGTCAACCGGTGGTTGAAATTGGCGAATTCTATCTTTCTCCTCTATTTCTGCCATGCGACTGCGTACGTATTTGAAGTTCTCAAGAATACGGCGTACTTTGGCTGCGTTTTTTGATGTGATGTCGGCTTCGGCCAGAAGCATGAGGTCTTCAATATCATTGCCTGCCTCAAACATCATCCGGCGTATTGCCGAATCGGTCACTGAATCTTCTCCTACCGATTGCGGACGCATGTGTAGTCCTACGAGGCGCGCCACATATTTCATCTTTTCATTCATCGGCATGCGCATCCGTTTGAATATTCGGGGAATCATTTTCTCTCCGATAAAGTTATGATTGTGGAATGTCCATCCGTGTCCTGGCTCATAACGCTTGGTCACTGGTTTGGCAATGTCGTGGAAGAGCGCAGCCCAACGAAGCCATTCGTTATCCGATTTTGAGGCTACGTTGTCAACAACCTGAAGTGTGTGTGCAAAATTATCTTTATGACCTCGTCCGTCAACCGTTTCCACTCCCTTTAGAAGTGCGAGTTCGGGCAGTATAAGTTCAAGCAGCCCGGTTTGCTCAAGCAGGTTAAGACCTATTGATGGCCTCGGACTGCGGATTATTTTCGATAATTCATCATTGATGCGCTCTTTGGTGATTATACGTATGCGTTCGGCGTTTTCTTTGATTGCGCGAAGGGTTTCCGGATATATTTCAAACCCGAGTTGCGACGCAAAGCGTATAGCACGCATCATTCTCAGAGGGTCGTCGCTGAAAGTGACTCCAGGTTCGAGAGGTGTGCGGATAATTTTGCGGTGCAGGTCAAGCAACCCGTTATAAGGGTCGAGGAGTTCACCGTAAGTGTCTGGCGTCACACTGACTGCCATGGCGTTGATAGTGAAGTCACGTCTTGCCAGGTCGTCGTCAAGTGTTCCGTCTTCCACAATTGGGTTGCGGCTGTCTGACCGATATGATTCCCTACGGGCGCCTACAAACTCAAGCTCTGTTCCATGTTGTTTTACTTGGGCGGTGCCGTATGTTGCAAACACAGAAAGGTGAGCACCTCGGCCGAGACGCTTTTCTACGGCTTTAGCGAGTTCAATCCCGCTGCCGACGGTTACGAAATCAATGTCTTTCGATGGGCGGTTCAGGAAAATATCACGCACATACCCGCCCACTATGTAGGCGTTCTGGCCGATGTGTTCAGCCTCTTCTCCTACCAGTCGGAATATAGGATTGGTTAAATCTTTTTCGAGGTTCATGATGAAACAATCGCGGGATAATCATAAAATCTGCATCTCCTCAGGACAGGGAGTCAGACATTCAAGCCCCTCGGCGCGCACAACATAGGTATTCTCTACTCCAACTGCACCTACGCCGGGAATAACGAACTTTGGCTCGATTGCTATTGTCATCCCTTCTGCCAGTATTGCTTTAGACCTCGGAGTAAGTACTGGCTGCTCGTTGAGTTCAATCCCGACGCCGTGTCCTACGAATGCTGCTTTGTGATTGTGCCCCATGAAGTTGTCCGCCAAACCGGCTTCTTCTGCCATCTGTCGGGCTGTTTCATAAAGGCTGGCGGCAGAGACTCCAGGTTTTGCATCTTTCTCAAGTCTGCGCAGTATGGCGCGGGATGTTTCATGAGCCTTCATAGCATTCTCGCTGACATCGCCGATGCGCCACACTCGTGTCATGTCTGTCTGGTAGCCATTGAAACTACCGTTCATGTCGACCGATACCGTGATGCCGCTGCGTAATTCTGAACCATTTGCACCTGCGGGGAGCGAGGGATGAATACCACCTCCACCGACAGCTAAATCATAAGGGGTGGGATTGTCTGCATTGTCGCCTGCAAGCACAGTTCCGAGATTTAATTCCATCGAGTTGCCGTTAGTGCGATAATAACCGAGGCAGCCCTCATGACGTAGAACACTCTCTATGGCTATCTGCAAATCCAGGTCTGTCATCCCTTCAGAATACAAATTGCTTATTTGGTTATAGACATTTGCCTGATGTTTGCCGTCGGCTCTCATTTCTTCTATTTCAAACGGTGTTTTCACCATTCGTGCTGCAGCTAATGCACCGGAGCAGTTCACAATGTTTCCACATTCACCAAAGGCTTTCTGGAGTCGCATGGCCTCCGAATATGTCAGGGTGTCCAGTTCAAGGCCAAGTGTATCAGGCAATGTTATACCGACTTCCGCAAGCAACCCCGGTATCTGCTCTGGCTTGCGTATGTCTGTATATCCTTCCATACCTATGCCCGATGGTTTGATGATGAAGCGGATAGCTGTCTCGCGTTCCACGTCAATGTACACGTATCCTCGGAAGATACGTCCTGAGGTATAGAAAATGTTAGCCAGAGATGATATGAGTGCGGCTTTTGCACCTGTCTTGCGCAATTCCGGAATGATTTTAGATATGCGGAGTTGTAGCTCCTTATTGTCTGGTATCATAGTTGTTGCTGATTGTTTTGTTCTGTGGCGTATGCTGGAGGATGACTAATCCTACATCAGTGATGCCTTCTGTTTCTTTTTCTTTCATAGCCTGGCTCACGGAGAATGTATATCCCGGAGTCACAGATACGTTTTCTAAAAGTGCCTGAGCAGTTATGTACAGCCCGCGAGTTCCGTGTCCTATGCGACGCCCGTTTGGCTCACATAGACGTATGCCGACAGTATCGGTGGATACGTTGCCGGCAGAGTCTGCCATTTCTGTGGCGAGCCATAAAATTTGATGTGGGAAATCAGTAGTGCTACGTACCTGGATAATCACATCATATCTTTCCGAAGCCTGCGGACGGAAAAGAGTGTCCTTGCGGGTGTCAAATTCAAACCACTGGTCGCGATACATGATAGCATTCTCAACCGGGATGAATTGTGAGAAAGCAGGCGGGTTTTCATGGTTGCAAGCTGAAAACAATGCAGCTGTGGTGAATACCGCCAAGACCGCCCGAATGCACACTATGTCATTTAGAAACCTCATTCTCCGGACGCTTTTGCCGGGGTTTCTCATCGTGCTGCTTGTCGTCACGCTTACGCCCACGGTTTTTACGCTGTTGTTGTTCGCCGGGCTGACGGCTGCCTTCATTCATGGTCCTGTTTGCTTCGTTGGCTGTCTCAGATGTATGTTTTGCCTTTTTCTTTTTCTTCTTTTTCTTGGTTTTGTCAAAACGCGTAAGACTATCTTGTCCTACGAGGTCGACATATTCTTTCTTTTCAGGTTTCCCTTTTTTCTCTGCCTCAAGACTGTCAACCTTTTCTCCACGCTTATTTATATCGATAATCTCGAAAGCGCGGGATGCCGGAATGGTCACGCAGTTGACCGGTTGATGCTTGTCTGTTGAGTAAGTAATTTTTCTGGCCAGAATGTCTGCTTTGAAGAAGTAGAAGGTGGCATCCTTGGTTTCAAGTGTGACCTCCTTTGGTGGAAGCCGTTTCTGAGCTTCCATGTATTCGTCTACCTCAAAATTAAGGCAACATTTCAGTTTGGCGCACTGGCCCGCAAGTTTCTGAGGATTCATGGATATATCCTGGAAACGGGCGGCACTTGTTCCTACAGAAACAAAGTTTGACATCCAGCTTGAGCAACAGAGCGGTCGACCGCACGGACCTATACCTCCGATGCGGCCGGCTTCCTGGCGCGCACCAATCTGTTTCATTTCAATGCGTATCTTGAAAGTGTCGGCCAACACGCGTATTAACTTACGGAAGTCCACACGTTCGTCCGCGATGTAGTAAAAAATAGCCTTCGCTCCGTCACCCTGATATTCAACATCTCCGATTTTCATGTTGAGGTTGAGCTCTTCAGCTATCTTGCGGCTGCGTATCATGGTGTCGTGTTCCCGGCTCTTGGCCTCCGCGTATTTTTCCAGGTCGCTCAGCCGAGCCTTGCGGAAGACGCGCTTAATGTCAGCAGCTGCTTTGGGTCCGGCTTTCTTCAGCTGAAGCATCACCAGCGGCCCTGTCAGTATGACTTCTCCTATATCATGCCCCGGCGAGGCTTCGACGGCCACCATGTCTCCTTTCTTTAAGTCAAGTTCTCGGGGGGCGCGGTAGTAGCCTTTGCGGGTATTCTTAAACTGGATTTCTACAATATCTGTGTCGTGGTCTACCCTGAGGTCGGCCAGCCAGTCTGTATTCTGAAACTTGCCTCGTGGTGCGTGGTTGCAGTGTGTGACGTCTTGTCCACAGTCGTCGCTGCAGCATCCGTGCGTACACTTCGCACAACGTTCGCACTGAGGCGTCTTGTCGTTATCGTGGTCCATTGCTGCCACTCCTCATTATTTTGCGAAACTTACAGCACGGGTCTCTCGGATGACAGTGATTTTCACCTGACCCGGATAAGTCATTTCGTCCTGTATCTTTTTGGCAATCTCCGCCGACAGCTTTTCGGTGTCCTTGTCCGATATTTTTTCTGCACCTACAATCACGCGGAGTTCACGACCCGCCTGAATAGCATAAGTCTTGATTACACCTGGGTAGGAGAGTGCCAACTGTTCAAGGTCGTTGAGGCGCTTGATGTAGGCCTCGACTATTTCCCGGCGTGCGCCGGGGCGTGCACCCGAGATGGCATCGCAGACCTGTACGATAGGAGCGAGCAGTGAAGTCTGTTCCACTTCATCGTGGTGCGCGCCTATCGCATTGCATATTTCGGGTTTTTCCTTATATTTCTCAGCAAGCTTCATGCCAAGCATTGCGTGCGGCAGTTCTGGTTCGTCATCGGGCACCTTGCCTATGTCGTGAAGCAGACCTGCACGACGTGCTTTCTTGGGGTTAAGCCCCAGCTCCGAAGCCATGACGGCACAAAGATTGGCTGTCTCACGGCTGTGTTGAAGGAGGTTCTGTCCATAGCTTGAGCGATACTTCATTCTTCCGACCATTCTGATAAGTTCGGGGTGAAGACCGTGGATGCCAAGGTCTATCGCAGTGCGTTTGCCGGTCTCTATGATTTCTTCCTCAACCTGTTTGCGCACTTTGGCAACAACCTCTTCAATGCGGGCCGGGTGAATACGGCCGTCGGCAACAAGCTGGTGTAATGCCAGCCGTGCTATTTCGCGGCGCACGGGGTCAAAACCCGAAAGAACTATGGCTTCAGGGGTGTCATCGACAATGATTTCAATGCCGGTGGCTGCTTCAAGGGCACGGATGTTTCGACCTTCACGACCGATGATACGTCCTTTTATTTCGTCGTTGTCAATATGGAATACAGTCACAGAATTTTCAATGGCTGTTTCTGTAGCTACGCGTTGAATTGACTGAACCACGATGCGTTTGGCTTCTTTAGAAGCGGTGAGTTTTGCATCGTCCATGATGTCATTGATGTACGAAGCGGCTGCAGTTTTAGCCTCGTCCTTCAATGATTCCACCAGACGCTCTTTAGCCTCTTCGGCCGACAGACCCGAAATGTGTTCAAGTTGAGCTTGTGCATCATGATGCAACTTTTCGAGTTCTGCACTGCGGATATCGAGTGCTGTGTTGCGTCGTTCGATATCTTTCAGGCTCTCCTCAACTTCGTTTTTGCGCTTGGTCAGCTCACTCTGTTGTTGGCTGAGTTGAGATTCGCGTTGCTTTATTCTCGATTCTGTAGCCTGAATTTTCTGGAGTTTCTGGTTGGCGGCTTTTTCAGCATCGTTCTTGATTTTGAGCTCAGCCTCTTTGGCCTCAAGAATTTTCTTCTCTTTGGTCACTTCAGCTTCACGTTTTGCTTCTTCTATTATTGTTCTGGCGCGGGATGAAGCATTGTTGCGGGCAGAAGTCATGGCCCAATAATATCCTATGCCAAGTGCTAAGATAATCCCGATTATCCAAAGTACGGTACTTATCATGATTTTTATGGTTTTATTGTTTTGTATATGGTTAAAAAATAATAAAATAGTCATTTCTCCCGCCTCTTGCGGTAGTGGCGGCAGATAGCAAAGTGTGCGTATGAAAAAGGGAAGTTTTCCCGATGCACCGGGGTCAGCTTTCAAGCTTGCGCAATGTCTCGGCCAGGCGTTCATCCATTTTTCGGACGGCTTCTACGGCTTCGGCTTCCCGACGACGCATCGCCAGAAAATATGACGCATACTGATAGGCCAGCATGGCGGTCAGTTCATGCGGTGTTTTCGACGGATATTCTCTATGCCATTTGTCATATAGAGCGGCAATATGACTCTCCGTCTCCCGAACCTCATCCTGACTGTCGAAGTCTACCGTCAGATTAAGCCATTCGGGACCTATGTGTATCTTTAGTTTAACTTTCTCTTTTCCGGTCATCGCTACTATTCTTTAAGTTGTGCGATGCACTTGTCTATCTGTCTTATCAATCCGGCAATCATGGCTTTAGCCTCTTTTACGTCCTCTACACGAGGTGCAACCTTGTGCGATACGCGCAGATACTCGTTCTCAAGCGATGCATTCTCCAGTTCCCGGCGCAACACTCCGATGCGCTCCTGTAGTTCTTCATTGAGGGCGGAGAGGTTTCGTTTGTCTTCAATCAAGGCGGCGCTTCTCATTTCGATAGCGTCGCAGCGTGCGGACATCCGTCCGAGTATCTGACTCAATTCATCGGCCATTACGATGCCAAATTTTTGCAAATTTAGCAAAAAAAATCAGCTTTCAATTATCACCACCCGTTTTTTTATCTCTGCCCGATAAATATCATGTAAAAATAGGGAGTGGTTATCCGGAAGTTTGAAATATTTTCAGGGAGGTCAGTACCAGGTGACACCGTTGGAGCGCGAAGAACGCTTATCGTACTTAAGGTCGCGGAGCATGGAAGCCTTGACTGCTATATGGAAACTGTATGATTTGTACGGACCCACAGGTATGAAGGAGGCGGACATGGTGAAGCAATGAAGGTCGCGGCTTATGGAGCAATTCATGTAGGCTATCTTGTGAAGGTCGAAATTGTAGGATGCAGAGAAGCTGAAGTTCCAATTCTGTGTGGGGCGTATTGAGCCACTGACAGATAGGTTCTGTGTCCATTTTCCCTTGTATTCTAACCGTTTATAGTCGAACGGGCCATAGCCGTAGTTGACGGAGTAGTTGAATGACAGATTCCAGGGCACGCTCCATTTGGCATATCCGTCGGCGTCGTTCTCAGTGTCGTCTTTCTTTTTATTTCGCTGGCGACGTTGTTCTGCTGCTGCTGCAAAATCGCCGCTACCTTCGGTTTCGTTTTCTTCGTCTTCCTGGTTGTTGTTTTTATTACCTTTGCCCGAGTTGCCGTTATCCTTTTTTCGTGAGAATGTACTGTTATTGAGGGTGTATGAGAACGACGTGCCGGCGCTTGACAGACGTAGCCATCCTTTGCCTGCTTCAATTCGCGTACGGTTTATTCTGACCGGTGAACCGGACGGGCTGAGGGCATATGTATATGGGTCCCAACTGGTGTTGAGATTAAGGTTGAACTGTTGGGTGAGGCGGAGGAGAATTGATGCCGACATATTGCTTAGTCGTAAGGAGTCGGCGGCAAAATTGTAAGACTGTTGCAGGCTCAGATTTTCAATGAGTGATATTTTTTTATATCCCGTACTGTCAGCATCATTTTTAACTTTCATCTCGAGGTTGTTGGCCAGTGCAACGGATATAATGCCGTTGCGGCCTCTCGAAGGTCCGCTGAATATGGAGTTTTGGAAGTAGCTGTAGTAACGGGTCTGAGGTATGCCGGCATTGTCGATGTATTGATATGAGCCGTATGCTCCCCAGAAAGGAGCCCCGAAGTCGGGAGAGCCGCTAAGACTTATTGTAGGAGTGAGTACATGGCGCACCATCTGTATTCTATCGCCAAGAAATTTAATGGGACGCCAGAAACCGTAGATTTTGGTGTCGAGTGCAATGGCGGCGTTGAAATCGAACACGTTGTAGAACCCGTTGGTGGTATCACAAACCTCGGCCGCAGCGTTAGGATTCCATTGGCGGCGAACTTTACTGAAGTACATACGGTCGTTGATTGTGATTGACGGTGAGATATTGATGTACTTGAATATGGAGAAAGTGGCCGAAACGGGAATGTAGTGTTTTATGCCGTTTCTCCAGTCTTTCACAAGACTTTTCTGGAAAAACTGGTCTTGTCGGGCAGTGAGTGAATTTTGGAATTGACCAGAGTAGGAGAGACGGATTTTTTCATACCAGCGTTCCGCGCCGATAGCTTTTTTGCGTTTGAAGGGAGAAATCTGCGAGAGTGTGACAGTCACATTAGGAAAGCTTACCGCCAGAGTAGAGTCCTGTGTGCGTTGGGCTATGTTGGCCGTAGTCGACAAATTCCACTTAGTGCCTGGAAACCGATAGGTCATATTGACTGTCGAACTCTTGGTATTCTCAGTGAAGGAACTATTGTAATAGCTATTC
>CAYVNJ010000068.1:0-10158 GCA_964452865.1 uncultured Sangeribacter sp.
GGGGTGTAAGTAAGGGTGCAGCGAGGGGTGTAAGGAAAGGTGTAGAGAGAGGTGTGCTTAAACTTTCTGTGTATCAATCACTTGGATATAGACAGCGGAGAGCATGAGGTGTAAGAAAGCGGTGGGCGAAGGTGTAGGGAGGGTTGTATAATACTAAGAATAAAGAAAAAGAATAAAGAAATCTGTTGTTGTTGATGGATGCGCACCGACAGAAAAAAATTATTTTTTGAGTGGTTAGGTTTTTCGCAAGTGAAGTGTATTGATAGAGTATGCCGAAAACACTGTTTTATGCAGATGCTACGGTTTTTGACACATCCTCGATAGTTTAACTCTTGCTTAAGTTTTTAGAAGTCCGGATTAGAAATTATAGCCTTCGATTTTCTTGCAGGTAGCAACCATTTGTCTGTGCGGGGTGTTATATTGTGGAAGTATGATGCAGTTGCATGATTTGCTATCTGAGGAATACATAAAATCCATTACTATGAACAACACATTTACATTGGCAATTCTCTTCGCCATAATATCTTTGGGTGGTATAGGCGAGGTTAAAGCTGCAGAGAATGACTCACTGCAAGTGCGTTTCAGGCAGTCGCACATAGAATTAGACCCTCGGTTTTCCCGCAATGGTGAGCGAATTGATTCGATGATTGACAGACTTAGACAAGGGGGAGGTAGGAAGACGTTGCGCAACGTCCGGGTGAGGGGGGCAGCCTCGCCGGAGGGTTCTGTCGCATTCAATAAATATCTTTCAGAGAGGCGTGCAGATGCAATACTCAAGTATTTTCGTAAGAGAGAGTCAGTTGCCGATTCGTTGGTGTCATATACTTTTGTGGGACGCGATTGGGAGGGTCTGAAGCATGCTGTGGCTGCCGATGAAAATGTGCCCTATCGTGATGATGTGATGGCCTTTCTTGAAGAAGTGACTTTACAACCTGACAAAGTGGTACATCCACTCGCCCGATTGAAAGCATTGCATAGCGGTGTGCCGTACAACTACATGTATAGGAATATTTTTCCGTCGCTGCGAACATCGACTTTGGTGGTGGAATATGACATTGACAGACTGGGTGTGCCGTCGGATGATGATGATGCATTGATTCCGCTTGTTGCGGATTTGCCTTTGGCTCCTGACAGCCTCAACCTTCAGATGTTTTATACGGCCGAGGGTCAAAAATGTCGTCCGTTCTATATGGCTGCCAAGACAAATATGCTTTATGATGCGGCGCTGATACCAAATATCGGTGTAGAATTTTATGTCGGTAAAGGGTGGTCACTGACAGCAGATTGGATGTATGGTTGGTGGGATAAGAACAGCACGCATTACTATTGGCGGGCTTACGGAGGTTCAGTGGGTGTGAGACGCTGGTTTGGTCGCCGGGCAGCTTCAAAGCCTCTGACAGGTCATCATTTAGGCCTTTATGCAGGAGTGGTGACATACGATTTCGAATTGGGCGGACGTGGATACATGGGTGGACTGCCTCACAAGACATTGTGGGACAGATGCAACTATGTAGGCGGTGTGGAGTATGGCTATTCCTTGCCGGTGGCCAGACGGCTCAATATTGATTTCACAATAGGTGTAGGGTATATGGGCGGCAAGTATCTCGAATATGAGCCTAAAGACCGTTTTTATGTATGGAAATCGACAAGACGCATGAATTGGATAGGCCCTACGAAAGCTGAAATATCGCTTGTGTGGTTGATAGGATGTGACAATTATAACAGAAAATCTGTATCAGCAGGGAAAGGAGGCTGGCAATGAAGATGCATGGACTGACAATGTGGGTTGTGGCTGCTGCAGGAGCAGCAATGATGACTTCTTGCAGACATAAGGATTTGTATATGGAGGAGTCGATGAGTTCGTCGCTTGAGGTCGTTTTCGACTGGAGTGAAGCTCCCGGAGCAAATCCGGAATCGATGGCACTGTATCTTTATGAAAACGATGGTACTTCGCCGTTGAGGTATATATTCGATAATAATCGCGGCGGATTTATCAAAGCGCCTTACGGTACACATCATGCCATCTGTATGAATGCTGACAATACCGATTGGGCGCGCATGCGCAATAAGGATAACATCGAGACTCTGGAAATATTCACTCAGGATGCCGAGACTCTCGGAGCTCAGGATGTACAGTCGAGAAGTATCCCTCGAGCCGAAGGCACGGCTGATGAACGACTTGCCATGACTCCGGGTATGCTCTGGGGAAGCAGAAAGAACAATATAGGCATTTATCCTCACCAGGGAGTTCAGACCATAACTATGTATCCGGTTGAGGCTGTGTGTCATTACACAGTGGATGTGCTCGATGTGAAAAACATCGGTGGAATAGCCTCGGCGTCGATAGATGCGACTCTGTCCGGAATGGCCGAAGGATATAATCACGGACAGGAGGCCGCGACTGATACTCCGGTGACGATGACTTTTACGCTCGCAGCCAACAAGACGAGCGACAGTATGCATGGAGAATTCTTGACTTTCGGTGAGTGTCCGCACATCACAAAAAAGCATTATCTGACAGTCTATATGATTCTGAGCGACGGTAGCCAATGGTATCGGTCGTACGATGTGACCGACCAGGTGGCCGGTGCTCCCGACCCTCGCCATGTGCACATTGTGGTAAGAGGTCTTGAACTGCCTGAGCCTCCGTCGGGAGGTAGCGGAATGAACATCTTGCCCGATGTGAACGAATGGCAGGTAGTAAATATCGGACTGAAGATGTAATTTAACATTTGTCGTTAAACTTTTTTAATGAAAGAACAGTTGTATTATTATAATTGAGAAACACTAAAAATTTAATATTATGAAAAAGTCTACACTATTTCTCGTTGCAATGAGTGCGCTGGCACTTACTGCATGTTCTGAGGATGAACCGTTGAATCAAAGAATGGAGAGCGAAGGCATTTCTTTCCGTTCGGGCATGGGAACACGTGCCTCTGAGACAACGAATGCCAATTTAAGTTCAATCTATGTGACAGCCTTCAATGGCGTAACGCCCTATTTTGAGAATATAAACTTCGTCAAAGGCAGTGACTCGTTCTTCACTTCTCCGGCTAAATATGAATGGCTCGGCGATGATGAAACCTTAAACTTCTATGCCTATGCACCTTCACAAGATGAGCTTGGCGCAGACATAACAACGATGACCGACAAAGCCGGATTGAAACTGGAGAACTTTGCAGTGGCCGACAATATTGCCGACCAGGTGGATTTCATTACCGCCAATGCGTCGGGCAACCGAAAGAATAATGCAACTTCAGGTGTAGAGCTTACTTTCGACCACCGTTTGTCGCAGATTGAGGTGCGAGCCAAATCAGAAAATCCGACATATACTTACAAGGTAGTCGGAGTCAGAATAGGTCGTGCTCAGTATATGGGTTCGTTCGACTTTACGACTAATACCTGGACACTTGATGATTGGCATGACACGGCGGTTTACGACAGCTCCTGTGATGAAATTACCCTTAACGCTACACCGCAGTCAATCATGGGCGCGTCGGGCAACGCTATGCTGATGCCTCAGACATTGACTCCGTGGTCGCCGACCGGTGACCCTGATAATGTAGCCCGTGAGTCGTATATAAGTGTGCTTGTACAAATCACACGTACTGACAATGGTTATCGCATGTATCCGTTCCCTGATGATACCCTGAAGGATGCAAATGGCAATCCACGTCAGTATGCATGGGCCTCAATACCTCTTTCCGGTACATGGGAACAGGGCAAGAAGTATATCTATACTCTTGACTTCACAAATGGCGCAGGTAATGTCGACCCCGACGACCCGCATCCCGGTAACCCTGTACTCGGTGGCGAAATCAAATTTAAGGTTAACGTAGAGCCTTGGGTAACTTCCAACTCAACAATTCCTATGACTGCCACAGTGAAATAACAGATAAAAATATTGATATATTATGCAGCGAGGCCGCGTCAGACGACACGGCCTCGCTTGTTTATGGAAGTTATTTCAGTTTCAGAAGGGGAAGTTTATACCGAAGGCGAGCTGTGCATTGCTGCTCAACGGTACAAATTGTTTAGACACCTTTCCGAGCGTGTGGTCCATTCCGGCGAAAAGGTTGAAGCCAGTGGTGTGGACATTGAACATCCAGCCGAACGACCAACCGAATGTGCCGACTGCTACGTTGACGTCGGCAGAGAATACCTTTACGGGGGCTACATTGGCCGACAGGCGTGTCTGATTCCAGGTGTATCCACCGTTGATTCGAGTAGAGTTGAGTATGCCGAAGTGGAGTTTGCGATAGAGCGGGAAGGTATATTCCACGCCGAAAGTTAGTGTTGAAGCCAATCCTACACAGTTTGAACCTTCATCGCCCAGGTTGCTGAGTTGGTACAAATCGCTCAATCCTGTCTTCATGCGCTTCCATTCATTCTCAAATGAATTTTCTGCTTTGTCGTCCGGACTGAAGATATAGCCGTTTGTATCGAAACTTCGGTCACCTTCGGTTGAAGCTACCTGAGTTTTAGAATAGTTGATAAAGCCTAAATCGGTGGCGGCAGCAGAGAATTTGAAGTCGTTCCATTCATATTCCGCACCAAGGTCGAAACCAAGGCCAAATCCATTCGGACCTATTGACCCGTCGCCGTCGAGGTTGAGGCCGGAAACATACTCACGGCCTGAGTCTTTATCATATTTAGTCTCATATTGAAGGCCGCCGAGGTTGCCTTTGATTTTTGCATTGGTCACCGCATGCCAACTGTTTTCACCAAGTGTCAGGTCGGCTTTGTCGAATGAAGCATCAAGATAGGCTACACCGACAAGGAATTTAACTGCCGCACCTGCACGCAGACCCGGCACCTGCTTGATGTCACGAGAATGACCGAGTCGCAGTTCACCATATCCCATCGCGCGTGCACGGACGTCGTTGATACTGTATGTGCGATTGGACACACCTTCTTTTATGAGCGAAAATATTGATTTAGGTAAAGCAGCACCTACACTCACATTTGCACTCAACGAGACGGTATTATAGCCTCCCCAGGCTTTGAAACCGGCACTCATTATAGGCAGTTTCATGTTGAAATCAAGACGGTTGTTGTCTTTGAATTTGCTCATAGCTTCAGAAACCGAGACATTCGGATTGGTGAAAAGAGCTGTTCTGCCGTCGACGTTATAAAATATTGAGTTGAGGTGTAGAGTACCGCTCATCCGCAGGTCCAGATTGCCGAGTACCGGCATCGAAACGAAGTTTTTCTCATTGCCGGCAGCCGGGTTCATCTCAAAGCGGTAGTCGTAGTTTTCGAGGAAATAGCCCGAATAGGCATGTTGGGCAGCAGCAGGGATTGAAGTCAATGCAAGAGCTGCCGCGAGTGTTCTGATATATTTGTTATTCATTGTTGTCGGTTGTTAGAGTTCCTTTTCGTAAAATCCTGATACTTTGGCTCTCACATTGTTAAGCGTGATTGTCTGTTCTGGCGCGAGGGCAGTTTCAGAACCAGGACGCACGCGAGCTTCGAAAATTATGCCGTCGAGACCCTTTATTTCTCCCTCGAGGATAATCTCAAGGCTCTTGCCTGTTGAATTTGCTTCGAGCAGATTGGATACGATTTTGACGTTAGGTATACGGTTGCCGGCGCGGTCAATGGGGTAGGCCACTACTTCAGCATCAAGCGGAGTGGCATTGTCAGCAGTAGCGGTCAGTGTGAGTGTCTCTATGGTTAGAGCATCCATATCGTCGCTGCCCCAGCCGTCTTTTGTAGTGTTGTAGATGATGATTGAGCCTTGTTTCAGAGCCAACGGGGCGAGGAATTCATAGTTGCCTTCAACCGCCTCTATGTCTACACCGAGTTTGAAATCTTTTACAGTTTGGCGTGGTATTGACGCATCAGTAAGTGTAATGTCGATAGTCTCGGGAATTTCAGAATAGTTGTAGCCGGTCGGTACACCAAGAACATTACCGAGGTTAGTATACGGCACGTAGGTGAGTTGATTTTTTATGAAACCTTCGGGAACATTCAGGTTGTCTTTAGAGGGTGAAGCAACAAACTGGTGGACATTTCCATGAGCGTTGGAGGCTGTAATTACAATCGGACTATTCGTACTGTAGGCCAGACTACGTATGTCAGCCGGTGCTTCCGAACGAAGTGCTGTCAGTGTCAGGCCTGAGCGGCATTCAAGATTGTAGTTCTCGACAGGGTTGTTGACTTTCAGGTAAATCTGTGGATTTGCCAACAGAATGTTAGTGCCTTCGCATGACAGGAAATCAGGAATGTCGGTCAGGTCGATAGGTGCAATCTCAAGACCTTTGTACTGATAGTCGATTATGCCGTCGATAGCACTGATATGCATGTCGGTAAGGGCATACTCCGTGCGGAAAGTAATGTTTTGCGGCATGCTCGAAGGTGTGCCTGAGGGTTCTATTGTCACAATGCCTGAAAGAACTTTGAAGTCGCCGTGGAGGGTCATTGTGCGGGTTTGCTCATCGAATGTGAAGTCGTTGGCCGTCATATCCATTGCTGTAGCCTCAAATTTCAGTACGGCATGTGCGCCGGTGGCTTCGAAGCTGTCTATGCTCCAGCGGCCGGTCTTGGCGTCGTAGGTGCCGACAGAGGGTTTACCCTGCATGCCGAATGGCAGCTGAACTTCAACGTTGCTGAAGTATGATTTTGCAATATTGACCCCTCCGCTTTCGGTGGTAGACATTGTGATTGAGAATACTACGTCTTCCAGTTGTGCTCTCGTAATATCCTTTATAGATTCATCGACATCGTCGGAGTTGTAAGAGAATTTCTTGCCCGACGGAACAAGTTTATATGAGACTGCCATATTCGAGGGAGCGCGCAGTCCTTTGCGAGCGGAGGCATCGGCCCGGTTCAGAGTCTCTACCGACGGTGTAAAGGTAGGATGTTCAGCAGTAACAGCCTTGATGTGGATAGGGTCGGACTCAAATGTGCCTGTTTCGGTCAGAGCGTAAAAAGTTTCTCCGTCGATAGTTACAGGTTTGATTTTACTGTCATCGTCAAACGAAATAATGTTGTCGAGAGTCATGGTCTCGATGTTGAAAGGGATGACAAGATTGTTGACATTGATGCGGGTCGTGGTGTCGATGTCCGACAGGTCGTATGCATCGTCAACACAGCCGGAGAGCAACAACATCGACGTGCAGCCGGCCATGGCAAAGAGTGAAAATCTATTTTTCATTAACTCAGATAAGTTAGATGTTAAAAATTTAGTCGCAAAGATACGAAAAATATTTATATTTTATAACAAAAGTTAACAAAACACAGCTAAAAGAGCGCCCCACATAGTGCGACGCTCTTTCAATGAAATCATTCAACGCTATGTCATTTCAAAATAGCCTTGAAAGTATGGCCGTTTTTACGGATGAGGTAAATCTTTCCAGCAACAGGATGTGCTACTTTCAGGCCTTCGAGAGTGTAAAACTCAACTTCTTCAAGGTCGGCAAATGTCAGAGCTATGAGGTTGGTCTTGATGTCTATAGTATAGGTTTTGATGTCGCTCTTCACGCCGTTGTGTTCGATATACACGCTTAGCGTAGATGTCGTTTCTACCTTAATAGGACCTGTATATAGAGTATAACCCGGTTCTGCAGTTGGCTCAGCCTCACTGATAGGAGTGAGTCGATAATAAATATCGGCTTCTTCGATATCGCAAGTCAGTGTCAATTCAACTGCTTCCTCGCTTTCAAAAGGTGTTTCAGGGTCAAGCGGTAATGAACCACCGGCAGAAACCTCCAATTCAGGAGCTTCAGGATATTCTATTTCGATAGCGTAGTTCTTAGTTCCGCTTTGAGTGTGGTAGTATTCAGCATATACACTCAATGTTGATGAAGCATCTACTGTGAAAGGCTCTTTGTATAACGAATATTCATCTTTGTCGGAAAGACGATAGTATATTTCAGCACCTTCTGTTTCGCAGCTTAGAGAAATAGTAACTGCATCTTCGCTCTTATAACCATTTTCTGAATTAAGAACAGCATCTCCGGCTTTCACTACCGGGTCAGCCACGACGCCGAAGTATTTTTCCTCTGTATTGTTAAAACGGTTCCATGGAAAAACCGATTGAAATGCCGGTACAGCACCTATAGGAACATATAGAGTGGTATTATTGAAGGCATCGTAGTTAAATAATTGGTTTTCAGAACTGATTGGCTCAGTGGTGTTGTAATATACCTCTTTAGCCATGCACCATTCGAAAGCATAATTGCCAAATGATGTTATCGATTTTGGAATCCAAAGAGAATTCATTTCGCAGAATGAGAATGCAAATTCTTCAATAATGGTGACTGTTTCGGGGATAACGACTGTGTCGAGGTTTACACATGAATTGCAAGCATATCTACCAATGGTCGTGACTGAAGCCGGTATTTCAAAAGAAGTAGAAACTCCGGGGTAGCGTACTAATTTCGTAAGGTCTTTATTGTAGAGTACACCGTCTTTAGATAGATATACACTGTTTTCGTCGGAAACATTGAATGTTTTTACGGATGAACATCCTTCAAATGCCTCACTTTCAATGTTGGCAACCGATTTGCCAATATTTACGGTCTCTAATGAGATGCAATCGCAAAATGCATTGACACTCACGGAAGTAATGTTGTCGTGAATGTCGATTGAAGTAAGACTGGTACATCCATAAAACGTATTATCTTCAATCTCCGTAATTTTATCGGGTATTCTAAACGACCTAAGATTGCTACAACCCTTAAATGCAAAACCTCCTATTGATTCAACGGAGTTTGACAACTCTATAGCCGGGAGATTTTTGCAGTCGCGAAATGCGTCATAGTTTACTTTTGTAATAGTGCTTGGAATTTCAACCGATGTTTTGGCTTGAGGACAACGGATTAATTCCGTCAGATTCTTATTGTACAATACACCATCTATCGATGCATACGTTTGGTTGTTTTCATCCACTGAAATAGATTGCAATGCGCTACAATCCCAAAATACGTTAAAGGGTATGGATGCACATGATTGTCCTATTGAGACGGTTTCAAGTTTTTCACATTCCCTGAATACTTGATGGCCAATGCTGACAACTGAATTAGGTATTTCAATAGAAGTGAGTGCACAACCTGAGAATGCACTTTCTCCAATGCTAACAACTGAATTTCCTATTGTAACCGAAGCTAAAGACTTACATTCATAGAACATTGCGTCTGCTATTGCTTGTAGTGAATTGCCGATTGAGACGGATGACAATGCTGTACATCCGAGGAACGATTGTTCTCCTAAAGTTGTTACGGAATCAGGAATATCAATGGATGAAAGAGAAGAACATCCGTAGAAAACAGAATTCCCGATTATGGTTATAGAATTTGGTAGTACAACGTCTGTTAAATCCGAACTTAACGCGAAAGCGAGATTATCTATGATAGTGACTGTATTTGGTATTTCGACTGATTTCAGTTGCGGGCAATTCATGAAAGAACCGCCACCAATTGCAGTCACCTTGTACTCAATGTCGTCAACTTCTGCAACCGATGGAATTTTAACATCACCTGAAACATTGTTGCCGGGGAAATATATGTTATTTTCCATTCTTCCCGGTTTTGTATAACAGGTTTTGGCGTCTTCGTCAAGCACCGTGTAGGTGAGTGTCTGCCCTTCGTATTCGTATGTGAAATCGCGGGCAAGTGCAGGGAGCGACAGCAGCAGTCCCAGCATGATTAGTAATGTTTTTCGCATTAGCTTTTTTATGCCTCCGGACCTCGCTCATCGGCTTTAACGTTTTTCTTAAAAAGTAAGCGCAAGGTCTGTACTTGTTGCCTGTTCCACTCGTTGAGGCCTTCGCAATGCCCATCTTCATCGAACAGACAACGCAGAGGCCTCGCGCAAATATGTACAAACACCCGCACAATACTTTTGTACTGTTCGGAAATGTAGAATACATATCCACATCGGCGTCTACCGCTGTCTTATTCCTGACGAAGATTTGAAAGTTGCGAAGTTTCAACGAGTCAAGAACAAGCGCTGTGTAACGCTTACTTATCATATATGTCTGCACCCTCCCCTCAACCCATATCGGGCCTCAAGGCGATATGCACTACAAATGTACAACTTTTCCGGAATATTGAAAAAAAGATAGTAAAAAAAGAGCTCACAATGCTTTGTGAACTCTTTTGTAGCGAATCCGGGACTCGAACCCGAGTCTCCACCGTGAGAGGGTGGCGTGCT
>CAYVNJ010000069.1:0-9800 GCA_964452865.1 uncultured Sangeribacter sp.
TTCAGGCGGTGCGCTCGTCAATCTTAAAGGAGAACTCGTAGGCATTAACTCCGCAATATATTCAAACACAGGCAGCTATACAGGCTATTCATTTGCTATTCCCACATCGATAGTCAAGAAGATTATCACCGACCTCCGTCAGTACGGCACTGTTCAACGCGCCGTGTTGGGTATATCCTTCCAGGAGCTCGACTCAAAACTTGCCAAAGAGAAAGACATCACCGCTACCAAGACAGGAATTCTGGTCGGTTCTGTAGAAGACCGTTCGACCGCAAAAGAACTTGGCTTGAAAGAAAACGACGTAATTGTTTCGATTAACGGCAATGAGGTTGCCAATGGTGCTCGTCTAATTGAGCTGATGAACCGCTGTCGCCCCGGCGAGACAATAAATGTCGTATTCTACCGCGACAACAAGCGCATGACTGCTTCTGCCAAACTGCGTAATAGCCAGGGTAATACTGAGATTACCAAGAAAAGCGACTTCACCTCCCTCGGCTGCGCATTCATGAAGCTCAGCCCTGAGACTAAAGAGCATCTCGGCATTTCGTATGGAGTCCAGGTCACAGGGCTTAAGAACGGGCTGTTCCGCGACGCCGGCATTAAGGACGGCTTCGTTATTCAGGAAATAAACGGACAGACTGTCAATTCATCCGACGATGTAGAGTATATCTACGACTCGATAATGAAATCTGATTCAGGCGACCGCGTCATGTTCGTGTCAGGATTATATCCCACCGGACGTAAGAACTACTATGCAGTCGACCTTTCAGACCTTTGATAAGAACATTTGGTTGAAAATACACACAACACTGTGTCGTGAGAGAAAAATCTTGCGGCACAGTTTTTTTATTTGTGGGCAAGTATGTAGATGGGATGATACGTCAGTGTATAACGCCCGTCAGCTCCTGGCGAAAGCATTGAAGCGATTCCTGCTCCCTGACGTTGTGAGCCTAACCGGCCGGCTGCCGTCACGCCCGTACGTTTTATGTGCATGAGAGCTTCCCTAGAAGTGTCAAACCTGACAGACAGTACATCTTCTTCAATATACACCCGGCTGAATACCGGAGCAAGCATTTGGCGTATCTCGTCGGCAGAATAATAATGCAAACCACCATGGCCGAGGGTTTCGAGTTCAGCCAATGTTCCCGGGCCGAATGTAGATACACATAAAATGCCGCCTTCTTTCATCACCCTATGGCACTCTACCAAAAAATCATTCAGACCGTTGACCCACTGTATTGCTGACGATGAGACTATTTGGTCGAACATGCAGTCATCCTGAGCGAGAATCCAACGCGACGCATCTTCCTGATATCGTTCCTCATTTGCAAGTAGCCCCGATTCAGGCAGTTTGCATACATCTACAAATACCCCCGTATCCGGTTTCAGAACCGGCACAATCAGTCGGGTTAGTATCCCTGTACCCGGACCTATCTCAAGCATGCGTCCGCCACGGGATGCATCAGCGGATTTGAGTATTTCCGTAAGATGTTCAGCTATCGTTTTCTGTGGAGTGGCATTGCTTTCGTAGGTTTCAAGACTTCGCCCGAACTGTCTGCCCACATTGTCTGCATCTACAAGCGTGTGACCTACAAGGTTCTGTATGTCGGCAAAATGAGCATCGGCTGTTTCGACAATCTGAGTCCTGCCGCTCCATGCCATGCGCTGAGCCTCAGGAGGAAATATGGCATCCTGCCGCCCTATTATGGCCAATGTCCAGTCAATTGATGAACGGAGATGATGCGATGCCCTTTCTTCCACCGCCAGAAGTTGGGCTTTGAGGCTGTCAATGTCATCCGGTTCTTCAGAAGATATGGATTCTATCGACGCGAAATCGGCTGCACTGTTGAACATACGCCGACGGAACTTTCTCAAATTACGTTCATTAAGACCCTCGCGGGTGCCACGAAAAATAGCATGCGGTATTCCCGATGTGTCCGACACGGGTGTCTCTGTACCGGATATGGCATAAGCGCTTGCAAGTTTCACACCATCCATCGCCACGGAAGCAGCGAAAACACCCAACGACCATGCATACAGATGCACCGCTCTGTACCCCTTCAATAATTCTTTGTCGAAGTCGAAATCAGTGTAATCAGAGCATCGCAGTACGTCAAAGCCAGACGGCCATTGTTTTCCCTCAAGCCATTCCCGACGCGCGCTCCAACCGTCGAAAATTACTATCAACCATACATTCCCGGGAACTTTATGTAGAAATTGCGTCTTCATTCCCCGGTTAATGATTTTAAGTGGTTCAACAACAGCTCCACTTCATCCGAAGTATGAGACGCCGATAGTGAAAAACGTATGCGTTCTGTTCCGGGTGGTACTGTCGGGCGTCTTATAGGTAATGCTGCAATACCGCGCTGCTTCAGCTCTTCGGCAAACATCACGGCCTTTAAGGCATCACCCGTAAGCCACGGCACAATCTGCGATTTCGATATGGTCGGTGTGCTGCCTAACCTGGAAACACCATCTCTCAGCTGCGCAGCTATGTTATGTAGATGCTCTCTTTTTTCCCGCGAACGGCATGCAATCTTCAGCATGCTCAACGAATGTGCTGCTACAGCCGGTGGAACAGCTGTCGAGAATATAAAACTGCGTGCCGAGTTGAGCAGCCATTCCCGAAGTGTAGACGATGTAATGGCGAATGCACCATAGGAGGCGAGTGCTTTGCCGAATGTTCCGACAATCACGTCTGTGCGTGAAATCAGGTTCAATTCTTCCGAAACCCCGAGGCCGTAATTGCCGAACACACCTACACCATGAGCCTCGTCGACGTATGTCACTATGCGTCCTTCATATTTATCTCTAAGTTCGGCAATCTCTTTCAGAGGAGCGATATCGCCATCCATACTGAATACACTTTCTGTCAGGATGACTATCCTGTCATAACTGTCGATGTTTTTAGCGATTATTCGTTCGAGAGCAGAAAAATCATTATGAGGAAATCTCAGGAAATTTCCCCTGGTTAGGATAAGTCCGTCAATCATTGATGCATGGCACAACTTGTCGGCGACGAACAGTGTATTGCCTATGGAAAGTGCCGGTATAATGCCTGTGTTGGCGTGATAGCCCGAATTGAAAAGCAATGCCGGGCGGCCGTATAAGTCAGACAGTTCATTCTCCAAGGCGGCATATTCTTTCTGAACCGGAGCAAGAAGCCGTGAGGCTGACGACGTCATGGCCGCACCCGGAGTTCCGCATTCCGCATACTCCCTGGCGAGTCCGAGATAGTCGTTCGAAGTAAAATCGATTAGACCCGGAGTCTCATCCGGAATGTGCCGTAGAGTCCCTTCCGAGTCTTTTGTCAAGAGCAGATGTTGAATGCTCCGCTCTATCATTTACCGTACATTTTAGAGATTATGTCGAGCAGTGCCGTGCACAGACGTTCAACCTGGTTGTCTGTCACTGCCATATATGGTGGCATGATGTAAGCGTTATGGCCGAAAGGTCTAATCCACACTCCCTCTTCCACACACAGCTTCTGAAACTCTCCGAGGTCGACTTCTTCATGCAGTTCAACCACACCTATGCCTCCCAGGACTCTGACATCCCTGACCGATTTCCAGTCACGTGCCGGAGCAAGTCCTTTCTTCATCAGAGCTTCAATTTGATATATCTTTTCCTGCCAGTCCGAATTAAGAAGCAGCCGTACTGAAGCCAGGGCCACTGCGCACGCCAAAGGGTTGGCCATGAACGTCGGACCGTGCATCATCACTCCGGCGGGCCCTGACGAAATCATATCGGCCACTTTTTCCGAGGCAGCCACGGCAGCAAGGGTCATATATCCTCCGGTCAGACATTTGCCTATGCACATTATGTCCGGCTGAACACCGGCATGTTCTGTGGCAAAAAGCTTTCCTGTACGGCCGAAGCCTGTAGCTATCTCATCGAAAATGAGAAGTATGCCTAATTCATCGCACAACCGTCTCAACTCAACAAGATACTGCGGATGATAGAACCTCATGCCTCCCGCACCTTGTACTACCGGTTCAAGTATAACGGCAGCCAATGTGTCGGCATGCTTGCGCAGAAGCTCTTCCATTGGTTTGAAATCAGCGGCATCCCATTCGTCGCCGAAACGGCATTGCGGAGCAGGAGCGAAATATCTTATCGGTAAATCAGGACCGAAAATGCCGTGCATGCCGGTCACGGGGTCACAAACGGACATGGCATTCCATGTATCACCATGATAGCCCGAACGTATGGTGGCGAATTCCGAACGCTTTGAGGGCAGTTGTGCCTGCAGAGCCATTTTAAGAGCTACTTCTACAGCCACTGAACCCGAGTCGGCAAAGAATATCCGCGTCAGATTGTCGGGCAGAATTTCGAGCAGCGTTTTGCCCAGCTCAATAGCCGGTTCGTGGGTGAGACCTCCGAACATGACGTGCGACATTTTGTCCGCCTGATGCTTGAGCGCCTCGTTAAGCACGGGATGATTGTAGCCGTGGATTACGCACCACCACGACGACATGCCGTCTATTAATTTCCGTCCGTCGGCAAGCTCTATTTCAGCACCTTCCGCCCGCGTCACCTTGTAAGTGGGCAGAGGGTTGTGAGTCGAGGTATAAGGATGCCATAGATGTTCGCGGTCGAAGCTGTCGTGCAGCAATGCGCCGGCATTGGTGTTCAGGTTTGTGTCCATTGTCGCTGCTGTATGAAAACGGAGGCGAAGTTAGCTATTTTTCCTCTTAAATTTGCGAGGTTCACCCAAAATCTTTAACTTTGAAGTCAATAATCAAAATTGAAATAAACCCAAAAAATTACTAAGTGATAATGGAAGTAAAAGATTTGAAACCGGAATTGATATGGAAGTGTTTTGACGCTATCACAAAAGTGCCGCGTCCTTCATGCCACGAAGAGCAGATACGCAAGTTTTTGCTCGATTTCGCCGCAGAACACAATATTGCTGCAAAGACCGATGAGGTTGGCAATGTATCTATGAGCAAACCGGCCACTAAAGGTTGCGAGAATGCTCCCACAGTAGTTCTTCAGGCTCACATGGATATGGTGGCTGAAAAGCGTGGCGACGTCAATCACGACTTCATGAAAGACCCCATTTCTACATATATCGACGGCGATTGGGTGAAAGCAAAAGGCACTACACTCGGTGCGGACAACGGCATAGGCATGGCTGCCGCACTGGCTGTAATGATTGACCCCGAGCTCACCCACGGCCCTGTTGAGGCTCTCTTCACAATCAACGAGGAAATCGGTCTGGAAGGCGCGCAGAACCTCGGTGCTGACATGATTACAGGTAAAATCCTTATCAACCTCGACTCGGAAGACGACGGCGAGATATTCGTAGGATGTGCCGGCGGTATCGACACCACTGCATACTTCAACTATCATCGCAGCGTAAGTCCTGAAAATTTCGAATACATGCGTGTAAGCGTGAAGGGCCTTCTCGGCGGTCATTCAGGCTCAGACATCAATCTCGGCCGTGCCAACGCCAACAAGCTGATAGCTCGTTTTATCTGGGATTGCAGCCAGCACTACGATGTGGCTGTAGCTTCATTCAACGGCGGCAACCTGCGCAATGCAATTCCGCGTGAGGCTGAGGCAATATTCGGTGTGCATGCCGACGACCGCAAGGCTCTCGAAGAACGTCTCGCTAAATATGCTGAGGAAATCCGTAACGAATACCGTGGCATCGAGACCGGCATGGAGTTTGCAATCGAAAGTGCCGAACGTCCTGAGTTCTGCATCGATTCAGAGACATCTGTAGCTCTCGTCCGCGCAATCTACTCAGCACCCCACGGAGTATACTCAATGAGCCGCGACCTCGAAGGGCTTGTTGAGACATCGACCAACCTGGCAGCTGTAAAAATGGAAGATGACTGCCGCATCAAGATAACGACATCGCAGCGTTCTTCAGTCGAAAGCCGCAAGAACGACATCGCTTCTCAGGTTGAAGCTCACTTCCAGCTTGCCGGTGCTGAGGTAAGCCATTCTGACGGTTACCCCGGTTGGGCTCCCAACATGGAATCCCGCATCATGAAGATTTCTGCCGATGCATACGAAGAACTCTTCGGTGTTAAACCCGCTATCAAGGCCATTCATGCAGGTCTTGAATGTGGTCTCTTCCTTACAAAATACCCCGAACTCGATATGGTCAGCTTCGGTCCTACAATGACCGGCGTTCACTCGCCCGACGAGAAACTGAACATACCGACCACGGAGAAGTTCTGGAAACACCTTGTCCGCGTGTTGGAAAAAGTTGCCGGTAAATGAGTGCCCGGCGAGGCATACTGACATTGCTCGCATGCATTCTCCTCTGCATGCTGGGCTATTGTCGGCCTGACCCCGCGCCTTCAGCCGGAGTATCGGCTGCAGCCAAGGCCGCCGCGCCAACCAAGAAGGTACGTGTCGACTCCATAGCGTCCGATTCTCTGACCCGCTATACCTCATTGTCCGAGGCAGACTTCAAGAAAGTGGCCGAAGAACTTGGAATTGAGGTCGCCGCCATGAAAGCGGTAGTGGAGATTGAGGCTGGAAAGAAAATGGAAGGTTTCTGGGCGCCTGGAGTGCCTGTGGCTAATTTCGACCTGACGATGTACAATCAGTATCGTCGTAAGGTGAAGACAGTGCGCAAAGCTCCGGCTTCCGAGAAAATACCAGCAGGGCTTACAGGTGCGTATGCGCGAAAAGAATGGGGGCTTCTTGTCAAGTACCGCAAAATCAATCTCGACGCCGCCAATATGGGTACATTCTGGGGAATGTTTCAGATAGGAGGTTTCAACTATAAACTTTGCGGCTGTGAGAGCATCGACGAGATGGTACGCCTCATGTCCTTCTCCGAGCTTGAGCAACTTGAACTCTTTGCATCATTCGTAGTCAATACGGGCATGATAAAGGCTCTCCGCGAAAAGAACTGGACATCTTTTGCCCGGCAATACAACGGTGCCGGTTATGCCAAACGTGGCTATCACACAAGAATGGCCGCAGCTTATGCGAGATACAAAAAATAAAACCACACTTCAAATACATTAATATAAAATGAAAATTACCGACCTCCAGCCGTCGCTCGTCTGGAAATGTTTCGACGAAATTACCAAAGTACCGCGTCCCACACATCATCTCGACAAGATGAAAGCTTTTCTTGTGGACTGGGCCAACAAACACAATATTCCCGTCAAAACCGATGAAGTAGGCAATGTCGTAATGACAAAACCAGCTACTCCCGGCCATGAAAACGCACCTACAATCATTCTGCAGGGACATCAGGATATGGTGGCCGAGAAGCGTGGTGACAGCAACCATGACTTCCTCAACGACCCAATCACTACAATCGTCGACGGTGACTGGGTAAAAGCAGACGGTACTACACTTGGTGCCGACAACGGTATGGGGTGTGCCACTGCAATGGCAGTACTGCTTGACGACAAACTCGTTCACGGTCCGATTGAGGCTCTTTTCACAGTTGATGAAGAGCAGGGTCTCATAGGAGCTAATGGCCTTCAGCCTGGCTTCGTCACAGGGTCTATTCTTCTCAATCTTGACTCAGAGGAACACGGCCAGCTCGTAATCGGATGTGCCGGAGGTAAGGTGACACTCTGCCGCCTTCCCTACAAAATGGAAGCTGCTCCAGCAGGTCTTGAATTTTTCCGCGTCCACATCGACCACTTCAAAGGAGGCCATTCAGGCATGGAAATAAACCTCGGTCGTGCCAATGCCAACCAGCAACTCGCGCGTTTCGTGTGGGAGTGCATGCAGAAATACGGCAATGTACGTGTGGCTGAAATCGACGGTGGCGGTCTGGCAAATGCCATTCCTCGTGAGGCTCACGCCGTTATCGGTGTTCCCGCGGAATGTGCAGCCGATTTCCGCGAATATGCACGCATATTCAACGACTGTCTGCATGCAGAATTCCTTCTCGCCGAAGGCAAAGACTTCGTGTTCGAGGTTAAGGAAGAGAAAGCGCCCTCTCAGGTCATCGAGAAAGCTACAGCCGACCGTCTCGTGTCTGCTATCTTCGCATGTCCTAATGCAGTACAGGGCATGAGCAACGCAGTGCCGGGGCTTGTCGAGACATCATGCAACCTTGCCAGTGTCAAGATGGACGGTCAGGTAGTGACAATAACTGTTCACCAGCGTTCGTCGGTCGACAGCCGCCGCGATGAAATCGCCGACCGTGTCAAGGCTCTCTTCACCATGATAGGAGCAGAGGTTGTGTTCGACGATACATACGTAGGCTGGGCGCCTAATCCCGACTCTCACGTACTCCGTGTAGCTGAAGAAAGCTTTACCTCACTCTTTGGTGAGAAGCCACGTGTCGAAGCTCTCCATGCAGGGCTTGAGTGTGGTCTCTTCCTTGAGAAGATGCCGGACCTCGATATGATTTCATTCGGACCGACACTTAAGGATATCCACTCACCCGGCGAGAAAGCAAACATTCCCTCAGTGCAGAAATTCTGGGATTTCCTTTGCGACATCCTTCGTCGTCTCGCTTAAGAAGCCTCTTACATATAAAACAGGGCGTTCCGTTCATCCGGAGCGCCCTGTTTAATTACATTATTATGTATTGGGTGGTTGGTGATGTGCGGGCAAGCCAGCGGGCTAACCATTCGCGGCTCTCTGTACTGACAATCTCATCCGATGAATCGAAGTGAGGATTGTACAACACGGCCGCCACATCAATGCCCCGGGCTTTGAGTGCTTCGACAGCCAGCACAGTGTGGCTGATTGACCCTAAATAGCCGTTAGTCACTACGATGGCCGGTAATTTGTGGTCTGCTATATAATCTATAGTAAAATAGTCTTCGGTCAGTGGAACCATGAGTCCGCCGGCACCCTCTATCAATACAATGTCGTAGTGCTTGAGCAGGATGTCGGTGCTTCGGGCAGCAATGCCGTAGTCAATGTCGCGGCCGTCAATCCGTGCGGCAAGGTGTGGTGAAGCCGGATAGCTGAGAATGAGCGGTGCTGTGGTATGGTCAATGTCAAACCCTGTCAGGTCAATGCCCATGATTTCGCGGTGCACCTTGATGTCGTCCGAGTAATCTTTGCAGCCGGTCTGAATAAGTTTCTGCGTGGTGACATTCAGGCCTTGTGCGGCCAGTGTTTTTGCCAGCCACCCGGTGGCATATGTTTTGCCTACATCCGTGCCTATGCCCGTAACGAAATAAGCTCCTTTTTTCAACATAGAGATTAAATTATTAAACCCCGGCGGGTCAACTTGCGCTGTCCGGCCGGGGCTATATTAAAGTTAAGTTCAGTCGTGGCAGTGATGCTTACCAGGCGAACATAGGATATTCGTTCATCATATCGTTGACTTCCTGACGTACTTCGCGGATAACGTTTTCATCGTCTGCATTGCTGAGTACGCGGTCAATCATCTCAACGATGCGTTCCATCTGGTCTTCTTTCACGCCACGTGTTGTGATAGCGGCTGTACCGAAGCGGAGACCTGAAGTCAGGAACGGGCTGCGTGTGTCATAAGGCACCATATTCTTGTTGGCTGTGATGTCAGCCTCAACGAGAACGCGCTCAGCCTTCTTGCCCGACATTTCGGGGAATTTAGGACGCAGGTCAACCAGCATGCTGTGGTTGTCTGTACCGCCTGAGATGATTTTGTAGCCACGGTCAACAAATGCTTTGGCCAGAGCCTGTGCGTTTTTCTTGACCTGCATTGCGTATTCTTTCCATTCGGGCTGGAGAGCCTCACCGAAAGCTACCGCTTTGGCTGCAATCACGTGTTCGAGCGGACCACCCTGTACGCCGGGGAATACTGCGCTGTCGAGAAGGGCAGACATTTTCTTGATTTCGCCCTTGGGTGTTTTCTTGCCCCAGGGATT
>CAYVNJ010000070.1:0-9774 GCA_964452865.1 uncultured Sangeribacter sp.
GCGGTATTTCTCCCCCACCGGATACAGCAAAGGTAAGCATAATTATTGATTTGACACTCCTATCGGCAATTTATTCTGCAAAAATTAATATAAGGAACTTTCGGGCGCAAGGAATGTTATAGTGATAACTATGAATTATTTTACACTACCGCTATGACACTCTCTGACAGACTACGCCACTTCTTCCATGTGGTATCGAATGTGCGACCAACCGTCTGGATTGGCCTATATGTATGTATAACTCCGCTGTTTGCCCTCGTCTATTGGGCTTTGCCTGATGCGGAATTCCGAATGCCCGACGGCGCACCAACTGGCTATCTGTCTTGGCTTTACTACAGCGTAGTCACTATCACCACGCTCGGTTTCGGCGATTTCACACCTGCACATCTTTGGGCCCAGGGTGTGACGGCAATAGAGGTGATGTGCGGATTGATTTTCTTAGGATTTTTCCTCAACTCAGTGGGTGCGATGAAGTCGGAAATTGACATTTCTTCCGAAGCGGAGAAGAACCGCCTGCTCCATGAGCATGAAGCCAAAGAGAAATTAGTTAAGAGCACACCGGGAGTGCTCCACTTGCTCAATATGTTCCTTGCTTACTGTTACTGCGTCACCACACCGGCCGCAAAAAGAGACAATAACTCGGAAGAGGAATACGACCCTCAGTTCGAGTTCAGGGATATGGCCGACATGTTCAAGCCTTCGGGGCTACCGTTCGACCATTCTGGTGCTCCCGCAGTGGTCGGACTGATTAAGAGTGCTGCAAGAGCAAGTCTGGCTCTCGACTCGTTGCAGACACGCACCGACATGACTATTTGGCCGGAGCTACTCGAGGATTGTTTTGCATTTGTGGCTAATTATCAGGTATTCTCTTCGGCCGATGACTTGGTGACAGTTGCCGACGGAAAGGCCGAACAATCAACAGAATACATGGACAAACTGTCGAAGCTGATAGCCTCGGCATCAACAACAGCTGACAGAAAAGAAAATCCGGAGTTAGCTCCGGCTGCCGAACTCTATGCCTTCATAAAGGAGAATGCCGGACTGGCAAGCCGCATTGAGACTCAGCTGACAGAGATTTCATCAGAAAAATCAGACAACTCCTGAAAACAGGTCGGCAGACATTGAACGTACTGCACACCGGTCGGCTTCGAGTTGATTGACGAGGTCGGCCGGCGATTTCATTTTCCGCTCATCGCGTATGCGCGCTACAAATTCGAGGGAAAGTGGTTGATTATACAAGTCGCCGGAAAAGTCGAGCAGTGAGGCTTCGACCGTCTGTACGGTAGACTCGCCGAACGTAGGGCATGTTCCGATGTTCACCATAGCGCGGACTCGGGAGTTATCGGGAAGTAGAGCGGCTGCAGCATAAACTCCGCCACCCGGTATCAAGGTCATAGGGTCGGTCACTGCCAGGTTGGCTGTCGGGAAACCAAGTGTCGCTCCACGGCCAAAGCCATGGATTACCTTTCCGCTCAACATGTACGGACGCCCGAGAGCAGCGGCAGCCGACGCCACATTGCCTGCATGGAGCATACGGCGGATAGACGAGGAGCTGATGCCAGGCAGACAGGGAGCCTCGACTACTTGTATGCCGAGCTTGCGCCCGTGGTCGCGATAAGTATCAAAACCTGACTCACGGTCTGAACCGAAACGGTTGTCATAGCCTACGACGAGAAGGCGTACTCTGAATTTGTCGCGCAGGAGAGTCATATACTCAAGCGAAGTCATGCCACGTGTGGTCTCATCAAAACGGATAGTAAAGACTTCAGGACCAAGTGCGTCGAGCGCCTCTCTTTTTTCTTCAAGTGACATTAGCCGTCCCGGAGCACGCGAAGGGTCGACAAGTTCAAGCGGATGCCGGTCAAGAACAAAGACAGCAGGAGCAAGGCCATGTGCTGTTGCATCCGTAATGAGGGTGCTCACCAGAAGCTGATGCCCGCGATGCACACCGTCGAAATTGCCTATTGCCGCGGCACGCGCCTGCATAAGACTGTCGCTCATCACCTTATTTTTCTTAGTATATCCATGAATTCAGTGCCTGGCTCGACCTGCCGGGCCGCTATGCCGAGACCGCGGGCCGCTTCGCAGTTGACCTCCGAATCGTCAAGAAACAGGGTGCGCGAAGGGTCAAGTTGGTAGCGTCTGAGCAACGCTTCGAAAATCTGAGGTTTCGGCTTGCAATATTTCTCTTCGAAAGAAAGTATTATGCCGTCGAAATAGTCGCGCATCGAGAGTCCTTCGACACGAAACAGCTCGTCAAGAGCCGACGTGTACATCACGGCGTTAGTATTCGAGAGCGCGAAAAGTTTTTTCTTCTTACGGAGTCGGCGCAACGCCTGCAGGCGTTTTACCGGGATTCCGATAAGGAAAGAATTGAATGCATCCTGAAGCTGAATGTCGGTCACACGCTTATTGTCGCACAGCATACGCAGTCCGTCATAAAACTCTGCGGGAGTGATACGCCCCTCTTCAAGGTCGAGAAACAGACCGTTCTGAACGTAAAGCCCGAGAAGCCCGTCGACATCCTTAAAACCCAGCGAGCGGAACGACTCGATGCATTGTTCGCGACGGAGGTCGACAATTACGCCTCCGAGGTCGAACACTATATTGTCAAATTTTGTTAACATAGAGAACTGAAGTTATTAACGGTCCGTGATGGCCGACTGCAAAGTTAGGCAAGGACAATGAATAAACAAAATCGACTTTAACAAATGACTCCAATCAAATCAATAGGCATACTGACCTCAGGAGGCGATGCCCCGGGTATGAACGCAGCAATCCGCGCGGTGACACGTGCAGCCATTTTTGCAGGCTTCAAGGTGTTCGGCATATATCGTGGCTATAAGGGTTTAATCACCGACGAAATAGAAGAATTTTCAACACAGAACGTGTCGAACATCATACAGCGAGGCGGCACAATACTGAAAACAGCACGTTGCAAGGAGTTTCAGACACCGGAAGGACGTCAGTGTGCCTACGATGTCCTGCGCCGCCATGGCATTGACGCACTTGTAGTAATAGGTGGCGACGGCTCGCTGACGGGAGCAAGAATCTTCGGTAATGAGTTTTCATTCCCTATCATAGGTTTGCCGGGAACTATCGACAACGACCTCTTCGGCACTGACTCTACTATCGGCTACGACACGGCACTCAACACTATCATGGAGTGTGTCGACAAAATACGCGACACAGCCACAAGTCACGAACGTCTCTTCTTCATAGAAGTAATGGGACGCGATGCCGGATTCCTTGCCCTGAACGGAGCGATAGCATCAGGGGCAGAGGCTGCTATAATACCGGAAATATCCACTCCAGACGAGCAGCTTCGAGACCTGATTGACGCCGGTTTCCGCAAATCGAAGAACTCTTCGATAGTCCTTGTGGCCGAAAGCCCGCTTACCGGAGGTGCAATGGGGCTGGCGGAACGTGTCAAGGAAGAATATCCGGATTATGACGTCCGGGTCACCATTCTTGGCCACCTGCAGCGCGGCGGTTCGCCTACGGCATTCGACCGCATTCTGGCATCGCGCATGGGTGCAGCAGCTGTAGACGCCCTTCTCGACGACCAACGCAATGTCATGATTGGAGTCAAGAACGACGAAATAGTATATGTACCTTTCACCAAGGCAATTAAAAATGAGAAACCTATAAACCAGAACCTGCTTTCGACCTTACGGCGTCTTTCAATCTAAACGTCAGTCGACAAAAAAGAAATACTATGGAAACCAATTCAGACAAACAGACAAATCAGATTGAGGCACAACTCTCGCCTAAATATAAGATAGAGAGAACTGTAAAATGGATATCGCACAGCATAGTACTGCTATTGTCCATGGCTCTTATAGGTTGGATTTCGTACGACACCTTCGAAAATATACCGTTTCTGCAGAATCACGCCTACATGAGATTTCAGCTGTTTGTCTGCATAGTTTTCATTGCGGATTTCTTCATAGAGATGTCAATGAGCCGGTTCAAGTGGTCATACGTGCGCTACCATTGGTTCTATCTGTTGATTTCAATTCCTTATCTCAACATAATCAACATATTCAACATTGACTTCACGCAGGACACCCTCTATTTCCTACGGTTCATTCCACTAATCCGAGGCGCTTACTCTCTGGCAATGGTCGTCGGCTATTTCTCCTCGAACCGTGCCATGAGTCTGCTTGCATCGTACGCAGCCATTCTGTTGAGCATCATCTACTTCGCATCGCTTATTTTCTATCAGCAGGAGAAGTCAATAAATTCAGACGTAACCGACTACTGGCTTGCGCTATGGTGGGCGTGCATGAATGTAACCACCATAGGCTGTTATATCAGCCCGATGTCAATAGCCGGCAAAATATGCGCAGTTGTCCTTGCAGGCATGGGCATGCTGATGCTCCCTCTGTTTACGGTATTTATCACTACAAAAGTGAAAGACTACAATGAGCGTCGCCGCCTACAATATGAACAACTTGTGGAATCACTCAAGAGCAAGACAGCAACTCCGGCAGCAGAACAACCTCAATGTAACAACGACAAAAAATCCAAATAGAAACGCAAAGATGCAAATCCCCCCATTAGAAAAACATTCCTCTCTCTTCCCTACTGGGGATGCCAGAACGGTGGTGGTTGTGGGTGGGGGAACGAGCAAGACCGTGGTTCCTTTGAGATTAACTAATTTTTAATTGCCAGATTTGTCAAAATATAGAACCTGAGTATGGCAATATCAACTATTTTCTACCAGTTGAAATAGACACCGGAACGTGGTAGAACGAAAACATCATTATTAACATCTAACATCATTCTCTGTTTTTCATCTATCCAACGATAATCGGGAGTAAAAGGTTTGGAATCATCATAATCATAGTTTAAATCAGGGTCGTCAGTTGAAGGTATGGAAAGACAAGTTACCCTCTCAACATTTGACATGTTGATTGATTTATCAAAACGTATGGAGAATTTTGGCTTTAAACATGGCTCCGGAAATACACAATAAAATGTGTTATTTGAATTGAAGTCAAATGAAATTTTACCTGAATAAGAGATATATCCACTTTGCGCATCAGGTCTGTCAGGTGTAAAAATAAAATCTTTCTTCTCTATTAATACCTTGAAGCTTATGCCAATCAATTCATCATTATCTTTATCGGGAGTCATTTCAATAACAGAAGAAGGTAGTTTCTCTGAGAGACTGCCAAGATACATCTCTAAATTTAGCAATCTGATGACAGCCTCCTTGTCATTGATATTTTCTGATATTTGTTTGATAAGTAGTGCATCAGTGATTATTTCACGAAAAAACCAGATACCTTGGTTCATACGTTTTTCTAGCAATTGTGGTTTCATAGCGAAAAAACATTGGAAACTATATTGGTCTCCCACATTCTTTACTTTAAAATGGCGTGTAAAGCTGATGATTTGTAGCTGATTATAGACCGCGCTTCCATCTTTGATTTCTTTAGGACCGATTTCAACACGATAGTTTAAGCCTGTTCGATAACTTGTCATACTGGTTTTAAAATATCTAAGGAAGGAATCGGCAAGTTTCCCGTTGTAATATACCAAACAGTTTTTCAAGACCTTATCTACGGAATACTTACTATATAACTCACTAATCAAGCTGTTATCATGCTGCATAAGCCCCATGATTAAATCACAAATATGTTTATCATGGGCTTTTTCATCACGTCTGTTCTTAGCTATTTCCCAGCATAAAAACACTACAAGCATTCCTACAATCGAGGATAAAATTTCAGTGAAAATATTAATAAAGTTTGTTTTGACTCCAAATATAATATAAGGTACCAGGAGGAATGCGAGCACGCAAATTATGCATCCCATAATTCTAATTTTCTCAGTTCGGCTGCGACGATAATGATAATCGGAATATTCCTTGTGCGTCATATTTAGAAATTTAAAAGTGAAAAGTTGTTTTTATCTTCTTCTGTTTGGAAAAGTTGAAAATGCCACCATTCGTATTTGTAGGGTAACATTCCGAATCTCCCCATTACATGAAAAAGCAACATGCGGTTAGCGTATGCCTCAATTGATATCTCTCCAGTTTTTAGTAAGTGTAATTCATTTAAAGGATGAGAAGATGGAATGAATGCATCGAATCCTGTCCCCATATCAAGAGGTATTCCGTATTCATCAACAATTGTAAGGTCCACGGCCAAACCATAATTGTGGAATCCACCTATCGTATTTTGTGAATCCGGTTTCGCCACATACTGTTCAAATTGAGTTCCACAAACAAGCTCATACATTTTTTTCTGAACAGATATTGGTCGAGCAGCATCCCATATCAATAAATGCTTTCCAGGCGCAATTTTACCAAGATATTCATTTGCATGAACAACAGCTTCAGCTGTTGTCTTTTCGCAATATGCTTTATTAAAGCATATTGGATAAAGAGCCTTCCCACTAAAATTATCAGATGTCGCATACTTGAGTTTAACCTCAATTCGCGAATCTAAAATTTGCAAATCCACTAATCCAAATTCTTTAAATCTTTTTTCTATGTCATGATGCATAATAACATTTTTTCGCAAGTTAGTCATTAAAATGCAAATTTCCAAAAAACATGAAATAACATAAGAGATAAAAAGTAAAAACTTTCAATATAAAGTCCAATGACAAAGCAGATAAAGATTATACAATTTATAAACAACACATCTATATCCAATACTCAGGTATTTAATTCGAACAACGATATGTGATATGATATGACTTATCTTTCATCATTCTAATTTTACCACGAGAATGAATTTACTGATGAACAAATCCTTTGGCTGAAAACTTTCTGTTGATACGGAAGTGACACCCTTCATCAATTAGACATTCTGTAATTTCTTTGAAACAGTTTCTCACATCACGTGGAACAGGACACACTATTTCATCCCATTCAGACATGGAATTGGCAATTTCCAAAGGTAGATTTAAGAGTGTCGCTTTAAATCGCTTTGCAAGTCTTGTCGCTTCGTATTTGCTCAATATTGCATACGTTGCACAGTCATAATCCGGTTCGTCATAGTCAATATGTTCACATATGATGACAAGGTTAAGATTATCATCATATCCGACATATATTGCCTCATATACAGAGAAATCTTCGTGAGAATTGAACACACAGACGCATCTGATTAAATCATCTGAAGTCGGTAATTTTCTTTTCATAGTTCACTTTAGAATTAAAATTACATTGTTTATGCACAGTATCCAATCTTGGGACGGCAGCTTTGTGTGAGCTTCCTGGATATTGGGATATCGCACGATTTTATCAGCGACAATGATTCTACATCAAGATTTTCCTGTTCAACTACGCGTGAAGCCATAGAAGGCAGGATTTCTGTCTGAATCATGTTTATTACATGGCGGGCATTCCCAAACGTTTTGTCACGGCAAGCATAGTCAGACGATAGCCGCCTCCGAATTGCATCCTGAGCATCAGATGTCATGGTGTACTGATTATAATGCAGATAATTTTCCGCTATCTCCATCAGTTCTATTTCCGAAAAATCATCAAAGATGTATATATTCGATTCAGGTATGCGTGACTTCAACCCAGGGTTCATCTCAAACATTCTCAGCATCTCATCCTTATATCCGGCAAGAATGAGCATCCAATCGCGGTTACTTTCGTCAGCCAACGCTGTCATCAGAGTTTCTATCACCATGCGGCTTGGGTCACGAGGGTCATTGGGTTGATAAAGCTGATAGGCTTCATCGATAAATAGGATGCCACCTTTTGCTTCTTCTATAGCCTCAAGCGTCTTCTCCTCTTCGCTACCATAAACCTTGCCGACAAGAGTAGCTCTCTCCCGGACCACTACGTGCCCTTTAGACAGCACACCGGCCTTTCGCAGCATTATACCCATACGTCTGGCCACTGTAGTCTTTCCCGTACCCGGCGAGCCGAGAAACATAGCATGAAGAGGAACACTGTATGTTGCTAATCCTGCTTCTTCACGCATTTTGTTGAAACGAACCAATTTCTCATATAAGCAGAGCTTTTCCTTTACGGATTTGAGCCCGGTCAACTTACTGATTTCTGACATGAACGACTCCTCTATCTGTGAGTCAGATGCTTCTTCAGGCTCGGGTTCTTGGGTGCCTTCCTCGTCGTCTGAATCATCATCCGTTTTCTCCGAATCGCCTCCATCTTCCGACATCTGAGATGATATGAATTCATCTAATGCACGGTCAAAGTCCGAATCAGAGAAAAGAGATTCGTTGCTGTCGCCTTTTATCTCATTATCTTCTTTCTTTAGGTTCTCCTTGAGTTTCTCATATCGCTTTGCATATGAGTCAACATCGTAGTAGTCCATTATATGCAATTCACCGCTTGCCCACACACCTTCCTCAGCCTTGTCGTCAATTGAAAAGACAAATCCATTGATTGCTTCTTCAAGACAAAGAATCTCAGCATAACAGACTCCCATTGCTGTCTTGGACGCATTGAAACACATTTCAGCGCGATATTTACCGGTATCGCAGCTGTCGGAACTATCAAACCAAACGGAACAGAAATCACGCATCACGCTTCCATCCGGGAAGAATAAGCGAATTTCCATTTCGGGGAAATCTGTGGTGTGATACTCATTGAGTCGAGCAAGGTCAAAGCGCAACTTGAAGTGAGTACGCTCATCTGCTTTGTACGAACGGAATTTTCTTTCAGAAAAATGTGGAGATATACTTGCGCCATCTACTATCCAATCTTTGGCTATGAGGTTATGTTCGCGCTCATCATAAAATACGACTTCTTTTTCTATAAGATGCGTATCGGTAAGAGCATCCCGCAGACAGATGACATACAAACCATTGAAGTCGATTCTGTTTGCAGTTAAAGGGATGTCAATGCGCAGCTCCTTGGATGCCTCGTCTTTGGGAATAGTGACCCATAAGTCCATAGAGGCAAGGATTCGATTGTTCTCTTTATTGACAATGGTAATTGCAATAGGGCGATGTACTCCTGTGGCATTATCATTCTCCCGCTGTCGAATATTTACAGCAAGGAGGCTTATGGAAAGGCTGAAATTGTCGAATGTAATCGACTGGTCACGGCGAGAGTCAAACGCCTCAAACGCTGTAAACTCCACGCCTACTTCTGTGGAGGGGTCAGATATGGCAACCTTAAGGCTGACCACATCCAATGGGCATATCGTAGATTTCTTCATATTTTACAGTTTTTTAATTGATACAATAACTGCCCGACTTGAAGCCGGGCATAGACAAATGGTTAATACTTCATTATTCAATCTCAACCGGAGGCCTACCTCCGGTCCACACACCAACATGTCAATGTGCTCACAATCAACAACCACATTGTTATGTCAAGACACATCAATGGCTGTCAATTGCCTTTTCGGTTGAAATTTTGGTAGTGTAATACTATGCGCACCACATCCTCACGCTCCTAGAAGAGGGAGCGGCGCCGAAATAGATTTCAGTGAGATGCAGATGCTTCATAGCTAAAAATGAAGTTGTTAAACTGTAAAATATAAGATGCGTCACAAAGGACTGCTTCCCATCATGGCACAAAATTAATAAAATCTTTCTTTTGTTGCAAGTATATTTTAAATTTTTGTTTAAGAACCCATAATTTTTCTAATGTGTATAGTCCAACAACACTCGCTTGTTGACTCTACACGACAAATAAATTGAAATAAATTTTGCAGGAACAAAAATAATACGTACCTTTGCAGCGCAAACGACGGGAACAAACGTCGGTAAGCGACGGGCGAATACCAGAGTGGCCAAATGGGGCAGACTGTAAATCTGCTGGTTTTT
>CAYVNJ010000071.1:0-9720 GCA_964452865.1 uncultured Sangeribacter sp.
GGTGCATTGTGTTTGTATGTCGTAGGAAAACTGCAAATCAAGCCGGGGGCTTTTCTATACCTCAGCGTTGGTGTCGGTCAGAGTCTTGTTATCATAATGTCTTTATATTGGGATTGATAGTTAAGGGTATTTGTGCGCTGTCTCATGGTCGCCCCATACATAGGCGCAGCGTTGCCGAGACAAGTAGCCAGCCAATCGCACAATTCAACAATCTGCGACTTGTCAGAAGTGAAATAAATCCACTTTGTGCCATTAAGCAGACGCAACACGTCCAGATAGTCGGTCAGCTTCCAATAATTTTCATAATGGCCGCATTCTGTCATCATATAGGGAGGGTCCAGGACAAACAGCACACGGCTGTTGTGTCGTTCTCTTTCGAATAATTCCCGGTAGTCCATGTGCACCACTTCCAGCCCGTCCAGATAGCCGTCACACTCATATGCGCCCGGTCTTACGCGGTTATACATCGAATGTTTTCGCAGTTCGTCCAGACTTTTAACCCATTTGCCCGAAAATAGCACATTTCGGCTAATAGTCACAATATCGACGTAGCCGCTCTGCTTCTCGTAGCGCTCGACCAGAGCCAGCACGTCAGCACGCTGCTGGTTGCTAAGTCGCTGGTTAGGTTCAACACCGGTTAAAAGCTCTTTAATTGCTCTTAAAATCTCATTGGTCTTTTCTACGTCAGCCAAACGGTCAACATATCGGTCAAAGTCGTTATAAACGACCCTGCAGTCCGGCAACACATGTTTGGCCGTATGAGACAGCAGTCCGGAGCCTCCAAAAAGGTCTACGACCGTGTCAACATCTCCGGCGACTTGCTTCAGTACTTCGGTAAAGTCCCGAAGAAAATAACGTTTTTGCCCCATGAATGGGAGGGGAGCACATTTATAGTTCCTACACATATAGCTAATTAAAAAATTTACGGTTTTTCGGTAAGGTTAAGGTTGGCAAGAGCCTGAGCCTTGCACCGGGCCACATAAGCCCTGTACTCCTCCCACGCCTCCGGGTTGCTCTCCCGCTCGGCAAGCAGCTCTATCTCCTTGCCGGTCGAGTACCTTTCGGCGATTAGCCTCTCAACCTCAGCTGCGTACGCCTCTTTCTCGGTCGTAGGCTCTGGCGCAGCGGCCACTTCCTCATACATATCGAGTGTGTCGCCCGGAAGCATGATGATTTCCGGAACATAAATATCTGTTCCATGTTTATGCACCAGGCCATTTGTCGCCCGTAGCGACGTCTTGCCTGTGGCTGTAGTTCTCTGTTCTATCATATTTCTAAAGTTTAAGTTGTTGCAAATTGTATATTCTTATCAGCGGCCATTTCAACCAAGGCTTGCCACTGCGCTGCCTCCTCCTCCGTCAGTTCCGCTGCCGCCGCGTTCGTAGTGTCACCGGTCAGCTTGGCATACACATTCGGATGCACTGTAATGGTAATTGTAGCAGTATTTGATGCTTTGGTTACTAAATAATTGACTGATTTATATGTTAGCTTTGGGCAAGGAGAAATATTAAGACTTACAGCAGTACTAATAGTTATGTCCCTCAACTCCGAGCATTTTGCAAAAATACTATAAGTAGAAGTTCTACTTAGATAAAGCGTTCCGACCACAGTCTTCAACTTAAGACAATGCTGAAACAACCATGATGCGTCTGTAATGGTTGGCGTTCCATATTGTAAGAATACTATTTTTTCAATATTTCTACAATCACAAAACATCCCCCTATAACTATATGTATCACCATTCGCTATCATTATAGGAAATAAAGTCCTCACTCCATTATTATTTCTAAAAAGACTTCCTCCTCCTTGCCATCTCTTACAAACTGGCAACATTTCAAAAATTCTCATAGCCTCCTGGTATGTCAGCCAAATATCATTTAGTTTGAAAGGCTTGTGAGGGTCTTCTGCTTCACCAGGATAATACCCACCATAATTCTTATTGCCATAAGCTGAGTAATATTTACACGCCTCATTCCATTGGTCGATAAACGCCTGCGGCGGCTCAACCCATGCAGCATCCTCAGCCTCAATGGTTGCTTTCTCAGCGTCAGTCACCTCCTTATAATCCTCTATGTTCTCACCCGGAAGCAAAATCCTTGTCTTGTAAAACTCATGAAAATTCGTAGGCCTGTTAAGAGTCAGCCATTTACCCCCCCCAATTACCTGTAATTCAGTATGTTGTCCGACTGTATTTGTTTGTATCATATCTATCTGGTTTAAGGTTTGTATAATTTGTTATGTAGGGACGCAAGGTCATTGCGTCCGCTTCCAATGGCCTACGCCGTAGCAAAGGCAATATTCTTCGCCACCGCGGCATCCAGAACCGCAGCCCACTGCGCCAATTCTTCATCCGTTAGTGCAGCAGCTGCGGCATTGGTTGTGTCACCTGTTAACTTGGCATAAACATCCGGATGAACTATCAAGGTCGCTGATTTATCCGGCTGCGACTTATTGTTTATCATATACTTCCACGACTCTAAGTCAATAAGCGGAGAATATGACAAACTTACAGTACCCGTACCAATAACCAACTTCAATTCCTTTAATGCCGTACAACCGAAGAATGCATTAGTCGGCGAAGACGTCGAACAGTGCAATGACCCTATTATCGTATGAAGTTTCGAACAGTTCTCAAACATGTACGACCCGACAGCAACTTTAGAACAATACGCCACCTCTACAGTTGCACCTTTGAAAGTCATGTATGTATCTTGGTATACTGTCCAGTAATCCCCGTGAGGTGGGTTTGTGCGTATCTTTTTGCCCATGTACAAACAATTATTACCGCTTGCTCCCCTTATTCTGTCGACTGAAGCAACACTCATCGCCTCCTCGTATGTCATCCAAATCCTGTTCAGCAGATACGGATGCTCAGCGTCAGGAGCATTATCCGGGTCATACTTGCCATTTACCGTCTTATTACCATACATATTATACGTTGTGCATAACGCATCCCACATGTCATTGAATACAGCCCGCTTCGCCTCCTCCGTAATGGATAGCTTATTGGCATCTACCGTAATATCCTTGGAGTTCAGCAGGGTGTCCTGCTTGCCGATTTTCTTTACAAGCGTGTCGACAAAAGTTTTATTACCGGCCAATAAAGTCAATAAATCATTATCCTCTAAGAGCCTTGTTGCAAAGTCTTCATCTGCAACAAATTTCTCTTCTATTGTATAATTTTGATAGTTGAAATAATAAATCGGCTTTAACAGAGCGGTATTCTCTGTAGTCTCTACCATATAGACTAAAATCCCTTTTTCGTCGAAAATAGTGACTTTCATGTCCTGATAGAAACCCTTGCGAACATCATCTCCGTCGATAACCGTTACCGGCATTAAGTAATCATTTCCCTTACCTTTAGCTAAAATTTTAGTATTGAATTCAACACCGTTTGGATAAATAGAGTCATACAGATTGCCCGTCTTAAACGTAATGCCTGTATCTTTTACAGAAACTATTTCCTCTACTCGCCAATCGATAATATCATCACCTACTACGACAAACGATATTACTTTCGCAAAATTCGCAGCCGAATTCACTACCGCTATACAATTATACCTGTGAGAGCCTTCCTCTACTACGTCACTGACAGAAATAATCGTTGCCTTCGCACTATTTTGTCCCGACCTTAGCAGCACTTCATATCCCGGCCGTGGAATACCGTCAACACTCCATGCCCCCTTATACGATACATTACCCTGTTCTTCTGCCAACACAAAATTATTCGTATCGACTACTGTGATTTCGGTGCATCCTTTTTGCAGAGAAAGAGGCTTTGACCACTTCAGCGTATTAAACCTGTCGAATTCGGTATGAAAAACATCAAATTTCGTTGCATCAAAAACGATTGCACCATTAGAATTTAATGAAAACGAACCTATCAGTGTATATTTATAAAACGTATCATTCTCCGCCGCTGGCGACATAAACAAATGTCCCACCATGTCATTCTGATGCATCACCCGGCAATATGTACACGTACCGGCTATGTCAGGCAGCCTTATTATCCCTTGAACAATTTGAAAATTATTCAAATCGCCTACCGATACCGACGGAAACTTCTTAAACATATCGCCGTCATCTCCCTCGCGCTCCTTTTTATACTCCTCGTAAGATTTCCAGGTAATGGGGGAGAATTCCGTCAGTATAAAATTATTGAAAGGAACTTTGGTCTGTGTAGAATTCGAAGCTATCAGTTGGCCGTCTTCTACTGCAAATGCACCGCTGGCAAAAAACAAATAATATAAACTGTTGCCAATCTTATAGCCAATTTTATAGATATAACCTATGACATGGCTATGCGTTTGCTTTATTTTTACACTGCTTATGTGCTTCAACCCCACAAGAGTGTCATAATCATTCAAATCCGACACAAGGACTTCCTCTATCTTCTCCTGTTTTTTGCCCAACTTAACATTGATGTCATCAATATTTCCGGACAGCGTATTCAGAGCCTTCTGAACATCCGCCGACTCGGCCGAAAGCTTTGTCCCGTCCCAAACATACACGCTACCTGCGCATACATAGATTTTACCTTTGACAGGTATTACGCCCGTAGGCGTCTCCTCTCCATACTCGTTGCCGTCTGCCCAGGTACCATAATAACCCCACGGATTGTCCGGGTCTTCGAACACGAACCGACCCTGGCCTTCCAACCAGAAGACAGCGCAACCCTCATCTGTCGACGACTTACCCGACCCTTCCATAGGAAGAATCGGAACTGCATTGTCCCCAGCCCCCGGCAGACTCCTGATAATGCCGTCAAACATACACACCGTCCGCGGCAACTGTTTCTCCGCCACTTTCCCGTTTGCATCAAGTTCGGCTATACCTCCGGCCACACCTTTCATCTGCAGCACTCCATTGTCAACGCGAAGCAAACCACCATTGAAAGGCACATACACCACACCGTCACAAACATAAAGTGAGGAAGCACATGCCGTAGCAACCATAATATTATTAACCGTCACAAGATTACTACCCTGATAGCCCGACGGCAGCGCACCGGCGTAGAACGTGCCCGGCCCAAACTCACTATCCGATGCCACGTAAGCCAGAAAAGCATTCAGACCACTTACGTATACAATCTCATAATCCTCACCCTGCACACCCGACGCACTCTGTTCCACGACATTCGCACTTCCGACTCTTTCCACAATCCTGTCAAACGGATGTACTTTATACCGTCTTGCCTCTGGGTCATCCGTTTCAATATTTTCGACAGTATCTTCCAGGATACTCATGCGCCGCAGTAATGCGTTTCCCGATGTAGCCGGAAATTTACCGTTTAACTGATTCTCCAGACCGCGTATGTCCGAAGTTCCCAACAACTCACCGCTGTGGCGCATGCTGTCGATTAAATCCGAAAATTGCGACTCTGTAGGATACGCGCCTTTTTTGAAATACGATTTCAGTCGCTCTTTACTCTGTACACTCATTTTGCTCTGATTATATATGTCAATGTATAATATGGAGGACGGTTCTCATGCCCGGTCACCACATCTGAGGCAGCACTTTCAGTCTTGTGCTTAATCCACTGAACTTCATCACATGCGTCGCCGGCCGTTTTAGCGCGCCTTGTGCTCCCCGTAGCAATCGATGTTCCTGCTGCCATCTGCTCCCCGTCCACAGTCCACTGACCGGTGACTCCCTCGCCCCGGCGAGGCACGAACATGTAATCTTTCACCTCATGGCGATGCGCCGGCAGCTCCGACGCATTCAGACATACGGTTTTCTTGCCGCCCGCATTGCCATTCTTCTTATAGCTGTCGTCGCTGTCATGTTGCCCCACTACAAACCGGCCTCTCAAATCCGGCACTCTGAAATAACCCGGGCGCGTAGAATATGCCGAACCGTCGTGAGCCATGGCGCTGTTATACTGACTGCCTATTGTCTCGTATAGCTCCGGCCATTCACTCTGTTTCAACTCCTGGCCGTTGCATAATAGATAATCCTCCGGCACTGCCATACCTGCCCACATCGTCACACAACCCACAGGCGCAGGTTGTACCTGTGCCACTTCCCGCCGAGTTTCCGCAACCGATGCCGCCAGCTGGCGCACGGATTCAATCCTCACAAAATCGCCCCAGGCCATTGCACCCGCCCCGATACCTGAGGCCAGGCTCCTTTTAGTATATGCCTTTTTATACTCACAATCGCCTGTCTCGACATTGATATACTCCGTCTTTATGTATAGTCCGTCGGCAGAAGCGCCTCCTGCGTATGGCAAAACCTCACCCTCCGGATTCTCCGATGTGCATAAAAAGACATAACCGGGCTCTCGCTGCGAACCGTCGGCACTCATTCCGCACCCCGACAGTATTATTCTGTCTCCACCTATCATGCCCAGAACGCATGTCAGGCGGGTCAACTCCTGCAGATAGTCCAACGTCTCGCAATCCAGAGGAAACGCCCGGCCACCCTGTTTTAGATAATTACCTGTTATCTGATTCATTTTTCAAAAAAATTGTATTTCATAACGTTTCCCGGCCAACTTGTATAAATCAACTATACCCCTCAGCCGCACTATTATTGTTTCATCACCCGACCACTCTTCCGGAACGACTACACAGAAGTCTGCCTGCCCCGAACCACCATAACCGCGCCTTTCGAGCGCTACAGACTCAGTGGCTCTGCTCCCGACATTAATCCATCGTCCTACCTTACGTTCATAGACACACATCCCGCTCGGGTCGCTGTAATCCTCAACTCTGATTCTCCTCAGCCACGGGTCAAATTCATCGTTCAATACCCCGCGCAACTTACACACTTGTCCGTTATGTCTTATCCGGTAGCTGCAGCCCTTGCGGAAATTCTTCAGCTCCTGAAGCACCCGCGCCAGTGGGGCGACGCCCGCAAAAATCACAGCTGCGGCCAGTGGCCGGCGCAGCCATGTAGGCAATGTCAGGAGTGCCAGCCGTTTCATGTTAATGCCGAAAATCCTATCCTTATTCATACGCTTTCATATTTACCGTAATATTGCCAGGCTTAAAATATCCGGCGGCCGGAGTGGCTCGCGCATCAATCGCGCTGTCGATAATCTCATTGGCCGCCCGCGAGCTGCTCTTTAGCAGCTCGACAACTTTTACCCCATCTACACTCTGCAGACAATCCACAAGAGCCATATTCGTATATTCGCCGTTGAACGGCAAATTCTCGATGTAATCCTTTATTGCTGTCTCACACGACGCCTTCACACTCGAAGCCTCCAGCAATGGATTGTAATACACATCCACCGCGCAGTTAAATGTGTCGGCCGCCATGTTCACCAAAGCAATCCTCACTCCCGCATCCTTAATTTCGCCGATATAAGCTTTCAGTTGGCGCTCATACTCCGCCTCAAGAACTCCACGTTTCCCGTTGCTCTCTCCGGCAACCTTGATTGTCAGCACACTTGCATCGCCACTCTCTGTTGCCACGGCATGCTTCACCATATGCCGGGCTTCAACCTCACTGTCATTCAGCCCCGCAGTGTCATACGTGTCACTATCCTCCGGCAGCTCAGTGTCGGCCATAAATCCAAGCACCTTGTCTCTGTACCATTTTGGCCGGTGCGCCACAAGCTCATCCAGTTCTGCCGTCACCTCCTCTTTGTGCCGGCACACAAGCTGCTCAACAGCCCAGGCACAAACAGCCCAGACGTAGAACAGAATATTCTCTACACTTGCTGCGCTGAAGTAATCACTGAACACACCTCCGGCTTTGAAACCATACTTTTCTGCCGCCGTCTCATTGCGCATGAACTCTCGCGCTATCTCATTTTTTATGTCTGCTATGCTTCTTGCCATTTAGAAATTCTTTAACTCACTTCAAAATCAACCTCTATACCCATAAACCCGATACCGCTGCACCCGCATGCTGCCAGGTCAGCCCCTGAAAGACCCGTCGCCGGCTTAATTCTCTGTACACTGTATAGTGCCACTGTACGCGTATCTCTATCAACCGTCGCCGGAATTGTCAGAACCTGGCCGTCTTCCAGCTCATCGGTCAGTGCCACACCGTTGGCTGCCGCAAGTTCCATTACAGTCTCAAGACTGCCGTATTCTATCAAGGCAACGTCAAGCAACGTTTGCCTCTCCTTAACTGTCATTTTCATCGCTCTATGGTTATCGTTCCGTCCGGTTCAACTCTCACACGTTCACACTCCACTCCACACCCGCGTAACATAGCTCTTACATCACCTCCCCACATCACATCGTGGCTGCCTCCGAGCATTCGCCCGGCTTCACCACCCAACAGCGGATGCTCTTTCAGTTCCCCGCGCATCGTCACTACAACAGCCTCTGCTGTCTGACTTTCGCTGTCGCCTGTCAATATTCCACCTCGTTCCACAAGCAGGTCTCCGGTCGTCTCGTCAATCAGTATGCCTGTCATTCTTTCCATTGTTAATACTCCTTGCTGAATATCTCATAATCCTTATCACTCAGCGAGTTTATCATTACTATCTGATAATTCGATTCTGTCATCTGCTCCACCTGATAGCTTCTCACGACTATTCGGTCCACATTCAGTGCGTCCAGAAACTCCGAATGTACCCGTAGCGACTCGTTCGACTCCATGAGTTTTCTCAATGTCCGTAATTCATCGCCCGGCCATTCGTCTTCTATTTCACCATGGCCGTTGACTTTCTGCAGTCCCACAACAATATTCACCACCCAGTCCCCGGCATTGATATACTCTTTCACAGTTCCGTCCCTACCTGTCAGAGCGGTACTCACTATCCTGTGCTCGCGGCTTGCCGATGCCACAGCATCCGAAAATGTTAAGCCCTCACCGCTCTTCAGTTCAATACGAAGGGGGCAGAGAACCCAACGCCCCTCCCAATAATCAATGTTTGTTATCGGTACTCCGGCCGCAGTCCCTATTATTGCATCTCGAGACGGACTACTACCCAAATCCTTAAATCGCACAAGCCTTTTAGCCAGATGCTGACCCCAGCTTATCGCCGCCAGGTCTATGCTCACAGGCAGCTTCTTGCCCCCTAAACTCGGTTGTGGTATTACACTCATGACGTTGCCAATTCTATGTCGTTAAGCGCTCCCATAAGGACCTCAAGAATTACAGCTTTGACTTTCTCGGCACTCTCGCCCACTGTCGAGCTGTGTATCTCGAAGCGCTCAACAAGTTTCTCTATATTGATAGTTATATTTTTAATCTTGCCCCCATCACTTACTGAACCGCTGCCTCCCGTGCTGCTGGTGCCGCTCAGCGTTGAGCCAATCGGGTTAATCGTCGGAACTATTGCCCCGGATACTCCACCTCCGTTGCTGTTAGTACCGGGCTTTTTCCCTTTCGGATTCGCTGCTCCCTTTTTCGCCGACTCGCTCATTTCAGCGTCGTAGGCCTCGCTAAACGCTCGTCCTATCTGACGCCCATAGTCTGAAAAGCCGGATTTAAGCTTCTTAAGGGCTGCATCAATACCGGCTGTATCAAGTCTGAAGGCCGCCTTTATCAAATCGCCTATTCCTTCAAACGTTTGTCGAGCAATTTCCCCGATACCCGTAAAACATGCCTTGAACGCCCCCCACATGCCTTTGAGCACCGCGCGGAACTTCGCCGACGTATTCCAGAAGTAAGCACCGATTGCAATAAGGGCGGCAAGGGCTGCCGCTACCCAACCAATTATCGGGATATTCATAATCGCCACACCAACGGCGCGACAGGCCGCGGTCGCGGTCGTTGCGAATGTTCCAAACGAAGCCGAAGCAATGCCGGAGA
>CAYVNJ010000072.1:0-9528 GCA_964452865.1 uncultured Sangeribacter sp.
AACATGACCCGACTGCGCTACAATAAAATAATAATCATGACCGATGCCGATGTCGACGGTGCTCACATCGCCACTCTGCTCATGACATTCTTCTTCCGCCGCATACGCCCTATCATAGAAAACGGCTACCTATATATAGCCACACCGCCCTTGTACCGTTGCGGCCTGAAAGGCAAAAAAGACGTGAAGCAGTATGCCTGGGATGAAGCGCAGATTCAGCGTTTCGTCGATGAAATATGCGGAGGCGACAAATCAAAACTCGTCCTGACCCGCTATAAAGGTCTTGGTGAGATGAACCCCGAGCAACTTTGGGAAACAACCATGGACCCCGAAAACCGCATGCTCAAGCAGGTGACTCTTGTCGATGCCGCTGAGGCCGACCGTACTTTCAACATGCTCATGGGTGAGGAAGTAGGGCCACGCCGCGACTTCATCGAGACTCACGCCACCTACGCAAACATCGATGCCTGACCCCATGCAGCGCAGCGATTTCGAAATAATGGCGCCGGCCGGCAGTCGCGAAAGCCTGGCGGCTGCCTTGCGTGCAGGAGCAGACGCAGTTTACTTCGGTGCCGGCGGTCTGAACATGCGCAACCGCTCGAGTGCAAATTTCTCGCTTGACGACCTGGAGGAGATTGCCACCTTGTGCCGACGTTGCGGAGTCAAATCGTACCTGACTGTCAATACAATAATATATGATGAGGACCTGCCGCTGATGCGCAGTACGATTGACCGCGCCAAATCATCCGGAGTGTCGGCCATCATAGCCTCCGACATGGCAGCCATTCTTTATGCCCGCTCCATAGGACAAAAGGTACACATATCTACTCAAGTCAATATTTCAAACACGGAGGCTGTACGCCATTTCGCCCAATGGGCCGACGTAATGGTGCTCGCACGCGAACTAAACCTCGGCCAGGTAAAGGAAATCCACCGTGCGATAGAGCGCGAGAATATTTGTGGGCCGTCAGGCGAGAAAGTGCGTCTGGAAATGTTCTGCCACGGCGCATTGTGTATGGCGGTGAGCGGAAAATGCTATCTCAGTCTGCACGAAATGGACAGTAGCGCCAACCGTGGTTCGTGCGGACAGATATGCCGCAGGTCATACACCGTCACAGACCGCGAAACAGGCAGAAGCCTTGATATAGAGAACCAATACATAATGAGTCCGAAGGATTTGAAAACCATCGGATTTCTCGACCGTATGGCCGACGCCGGAGTGCGTATCCTCAAGATTGAAGGCCGCGCCCGCGGTCCGGAGTATGTTGCCCAGACAGTAAGCGCATACAACGAGGCACTGAATGCCTTATGCGAAGGACGGTTCACATCTGAACTCAAGGAAGAACTGGATGAACGTCTTGCCCGCGTATTCAACCGAGGCTTCTGGGACGGATACTATCTCGGCCACCGTCTCGGCGAGTGGAGCGATGTCTATGGTTCGGCAGCAACCCACCGCAAGGAGCACATAGGCCGCGCCCGACGTTGGTACCCACGCCTCGGAGTTGGCGAATTCAAGCTTGAGAGCGGCGAACTTCGTCCGGGAGATACCGTAATAGTCGCAGGCTCTCATACAGGAGCACTGACCTTCGACGTAGCGGAACTGAGGCTTGACCGTGAACCGGAACAGGTCATTACCAAAGGGCAGATATTCTCAATGCCCTGCCCGGGCAAAGTGCGTCCTGGAGACCACCTTTACCTATGGCGAAAAATTTCCGACTGATATAAAAGACTCAATATTCAGGATTAAGGCGGGGCGGCTTGGAAAGTCGCTCCCTTATTCTTTTAATTTGCCATGCAAGCATAAGCGCCGACACTACAGTGGCAAGAAAATCCGATACAGGATATGCATACCACACGCCATCGAGCTGATAGTGCGGTGGGAGCAGATATAGCAGCGGAATGAGAAAGATTATCTGACGTGTAAGCGAAAGAAAAATAGACTTTGGCGCCATTCCGAGCGACTGGAAAAAGTTTGTCGCGACAATCTGAAAACCTACCATCCAGAAAGTCAGTGTCGTGATTTTAAGACAACGTACAGCAGCAGCAATCTGCGCTTCGTCCTGCATGAACATGGCAGCGATTTTTTCCGGCATGAAGCGACCGACTAATGAACCGATAGCCGTAAAAAATACCGCTGCAGAAGCGGCGTAAAACAATGTGCGGAACAATCGGTCGACTTTTCCCGAACCGTAGCTGTAGCCCAGAATAGGCTGCATGCCCTGGCAGATACCGATGACCACCATTACGAAAATCGTGACATAGCGGTTGAATACTACCACAGCTGCAATAGCGTTGTCACCACCATAGCGGTAGAGCGAATTATTGACAATGGCATTAACCAAAGCACCGGTTACGTTTATAAGAAACGGAGCCATACCTATAGATATGACTGACTTTACTATCGGCCAATGCAGTTTGAATGAACCACGTTTGAAAGTAAGGGTATTTTTTTTGTTGAAAAAATGTCCCATTACGAAGATGGCCGCAATTGTCATCGATATGTCGGTGGCTATAGCCGCACCCCGGATGCCCATTTTGAACCCGAACAGAAACAAGGGGGCAAGAATGACATTAAGACCCGCACCTATAAAATTTGTATACATGGCTTTCTGCGGATAGCCCGTAGCACGCATCACATTATTATATGAGAATGTGAGGTTTATAAGCACGAGACCCGGAATTATCCACAACATAAACTCACGCGCGTATGGCAGAGAATTGTCTGATGCTCCGAACATGCGGAGTATAGGGTCGATAAATAATGCAAACAGAATGGCATATATAATGCCAATATAGACGGTCATCAAAACCGAATTGCCAAGAATATCTTCCGCTCTCTTGTGGTCACGCTGACCCATGACAATGGATATGCGCGCTGTAGCGCCTGCACCAATCAGCATGCCGAGTGCCGTGGCAAGATTCATTACCGGGAATGTGACTGCTATACCGCTGACTACATTGGGGTCGTCAATAGCATGTCCTATTACCACCGAGTCTATAATATGGTAAGCGGCCATTACAACAGTGCCGACTACTGCCGGCAAGCTATATTTCAGAAGCGTGCGCGCCAGAGGTGCATTACCCAACTCGCGGATGCGTAACGCTTGTTCATCTGTGTCGTTTTGAGAACGGTAGGTCATGACGGACGCAAATGTAATGAAAAATTTGCTATATTCGCGACATGAACAAGAGAATGCCTAAAAAAAAGGATGGTCCGGAGCTTATCAACCTGCGCGGCATACTGCGCCGTCGGTTCGGCTATATACCGGGATTTGCAGGCATTTGGCTTGAACACCTCGTATGTCAGGACACACTCAACAAGATTTTGCGTGAGGCATGGCCGGCACGTGGTGTTGAATTTGCCACCCGGGCATTGGAAATACTCAACATCAAGGTCAGACTCGAAGGGGCTGAAAAACTGCCAAAGCGAGGGCATCGCTGCATATTTGTATGCAATCATCCACTCGGAGGACTCGACGGAATAGCTCTCATCAGCCGTTTAGGACAGCATTATGCTTCCGACGGAATATTATTCCCCGTAAACGATATGCTTCTTAATGTAAAGCCATTGGAGGAAGTGTTCGTTCCTGTCAACAAATTCGGTTCACAGGGTCGCGAGGGCCTTCGACGTCTTGATGATGCATTCGCATCAGATTCCCAGATACTTTTTTTCCCCGCGGGACTCGTATCGCGCCTTGGTAAAGGAGGTAAAATCGCCGACCTTGAATGGCATAAATCATTTGTGACACGCGCTCGCAAATCTGGCAGGGATATTGTTCCGTTGTATTTCGAAGGATACAATACAATGCGGTTCTACCGCACCGCAAGCATGCGTAAGAAATTAGGATTGAAATTCAATATTGAGCAAGTACTCCTCCCCTCTGAACTCGTCAGGGCAGAAGGCAAACAATTTACTATTCATGTAGGCAAGACTGTCGACACGGAAAAATTGCTTACCGCATGCACACCGAGCGATGCCGCACTGAAAGTAAGGGAAATGGTCTATAGCCTTCCGGAAATAAATAAATTTAACACAACGGCCTCTGCCGGAAGCCAACTATTAGGAGGTACGAGGCGTTTATAACAAAGGAAAACCAAAAACAATACAATAAAAATGGATAAATTAAGCTATGCATGGGGTATGGCCATGGGTCAGCAACTCCGCCAAATGGGCGTCAAAGAACTGAATTTCGACGATTTTATCGGCGCAGTAAAAGACGTATTTGAAGACAAAACAGGAAAAATCCCCTACCAGGAGGCTCAGAAACTCATCAATGACTACCTGCAGGAACTCGAAGCCAAGGCAAGCGCACAAATTCGCGAGGTCGGCGAGAAATTCCTGACAGAGAATAAAGCTAAAGAAGGAGTAAAAACCACACCAAGCGGTCTGCAGTATGTAGTTGAAAAAGAGGGAGAAGGCGAACATCCGTCTGCAACCGACGAAGTGACAGTCCATTACACTGGCAAACTGCTCGACGGTACAGTATTCGATAGCTCGGTCAACCGCGGCGAACCGGCCACATTCCCTCTGAACCGTGTAATTCCTGGCTGGACAGAAGGTCTGCAGCTCATGAAAGAAGGGGGCAAATTCACATTCTTCATCCCGTCAGACCTGGCTTATGGCGCACAAGGTGTACCGGGAGCAATTCCGCCACATTCCACCCTCATATTCGAGGTTGAACTTTTGAAAATCAATAAGAAACAAGCATAATCAACCGTAATGAAAAAAGCAACGATTAAGCTCGGGATAGCCTCTGTGGCTATCCTGAGCATCGGCGCGCTCGCATCTTGCAATCAGGGCACGCCTGAGGCCAAGTCGCTCGCCGACATGACAAATGTATCCTTCGACGACTCAGCATCTTACCTATTAGGGCAACAGGCCGCTATGGGTTACTGGCAGGCACAAGAGTCAGACTCAGTCCTCAAAGGCAAACAGGATGAATTCCTTCGCGGATTTCAAGAAGGGGTAAAGAAAGGAGAAAAAATGGATGCCTACACTATAGGCATGCAACAGGGCTTGCTCGTAGGCAAGGAGTTGAAGAACCTCAATGAAGCCTATGATACAAAAATGACATCTGCAATGCTTGTCAAAGGTCTGGCATTCGGACTTAAGAACCGCGATGAACTGAAACCTGAGACACTCGGTATGGCAATGCAGGCTATTGGGGCTAAACTGCAGGCAAAACAGATGAGCAAAGCTACAGCAGAGGCTGCGGCCGCTCCAGTGTCCGATGACGAGTCAAAAGTCCTTGCCGAAAACAAGGCAAATGGCTTTACGGAAACTTCATCGGGACTTCTCTACAAAATCACAAAAGAAGGAACAGGTACTACTCCTACAGCTGCTGACGAAGTGACTGTCCACTACACCGGACGTCTTATGGACGGCACAGTGTTCGACAGCTCAGTAGACCGCGGCGAACCGGCCACATTCCCTCTGAACCGTGTAATCCCGGGTTGGACAGAAGGTCTGCAACTGATGAAGGAAGGAGGTAAAGCTGAGTTCGTAATTCCCTCGAAACTCGCCTACGGCCCGAACGGTGCAGGCGATATGATACCACCTAACGCCACACTCCGCTTCGAAGTGGAACTCATCAAGGTCATCAAGAAATGAGAAAACGCACAATTGCAACTGCCGTGGCAGCGTCGGTAGTCCTGGTGTCAGGATTGTCGGCCTGCCACGGTCGTACAAACGACAACGTAGAGCCGAACGGCGAAACTATCGATGTAGTGATAGATACTGTGGCGGCTGATTCAGTCGTACAACAGTAATACAACTTTTTCCATAATGCTAACTAATTTACGACATATCGGTCTGGCAGTCTTGTGCGCTCTCGCTTTAATCTCTTGCAATGGAGGAAATCCTGCATCGGCCACAAAAGGAGAAACAGCTTTCAACGACTCTCTGGCTTATTGCATGGGGCAGTCGCAGGCATATAAATACTGGCAGCAGGCCAGTGCCGACAGCACATTGCGCGGACAACAGGCCCGCAAAGACTACATGGATGGCTATAAAGCCGCACTGAGCATAATGAAGTCAGACAACAAGGCGTACAACGAAGGCGTGCTTGCCGGCATACAATCTGCCTATAGTGCAATCCGTTTTGGCGAATCGTTCGATTTGACACTCAATACAAAAAAACTTGAAGAGGGAATGGAGGCAGGCATGAAATCTGACAAGGCTGTCAACCAGGTCATGCTCCACGGCATGATGGATGCTCTCAAATTTGAGCTTGAAAGCCGCCAGACCATCAAGAACCGCAAGGCTGCCGATGCCGGACTGTCCGCACTAACATCAAAAGAATTCAAAAAAGCGGAAACCGGTTTCTATTACCGCGAAATTAAGCCGGGAGAAGGCGAGAAACTACATGACAAACAAATAGTTCGCGGATGCATCAATCTGCGGACACTCGACGGTCGTGAAATACTGAAACGCACAAGAGAAGGAGACGTCAGCGTAGGCTCTCTGTCATACCCCGAAGCACTTAACAACGCACTGCTTATGATGCGCCCCGGAGCGGAATATGAATTCGCATCGCCTGCATCCGACTTTTTCGGCATAGGCACACCGCTGCCGGACAGTTCTCTCAAACCGTCAACACCGGTAATCTGGACCGTTACACTCGGTCAACTTTCGAAATAACCTATACATCAACCGTATATTAAAACCAATAACAACATGAGACACCAACGTATTGTCTATCCGGCGCTCGGCTTAGCCCTGCTCGTAGGCCTCACAGGCTGCAGCAAAAAGGTCGGACAGTTCAAAAGCGAATATTTCACTACCGACCCGACTCCGCTCGAAACCGTAGGCAACAAAGTGCCGGCAGTCATCACGGCCAATATCCCGCCCAAATTTATGGTCAAGAATGCTAAGGTCACCGTTCTGCCCTCTTTGAAATGGAACGACGGCCGAGCAATGTCGTCAACAAGCGTTATCCAGGGTGAGGATGCCCGTGCAAACGGCCAGGTGGTCAGCTATGCCAACGGCGGTACTGTACGCATACCTTTCAGTGTTGACTATCAGCCCGCAATGGCTCAGTCAGACCTGTACTTGAGCTTCACCGTCGACCAGAATGGCAAGCAATACGTGCTGCCCGATGTAAAAGTCGGCTATGGAGTGGTTGCCACCTCCACCCTTGCATCGGCCAAGACTGTCACACCAGCCATTGCGAAGGATAAATTCCAGAAAGTAATAACAGAAAACTATTCGGCCGATATCCACTTCCTTATTAATCAGGCTAATATTCGCGCCAACCAGACAAGCAAGAGCGACTATATCGACCTTAACAAAAAACTTGTTGAGGCTAACAATGCAAAAGACATGGAGATTGCAGGAGTGACAATCAACTCATATGCATCGCCCGAAGGCTCTCTGGAATTCAACACCCAGCTTGCCGAGAAGCGCGAGAAAAACACCGCCAACCTTGTCGAAGGCCAGCTGAAGAAAGACAAAATCACAGAATTCGGCGAACTGACATCGTCGTTCACTCCCGAAGACTGGGAAGGTTTCCAGAAATTGGTCGAAAAGAGCAATATCCAGGACAAAGAACTCATCCTCGGTGTACTTTCGATGTATCCTGACCCGGAGACCCGTGAAAAGGAAATACGCAATCTCTCGTCAGTATTCAACGAACTGGCCGACCAGATACTGCCTCAGCTCCGCTACTCTCGCGTACAGGCAACTATCAAGGTTCTCGGCAAAACCGACGAAGAACTCATCAACCTCTTCAATACCGACCCTCAGAAACTGACTGTGGACGAGATACTCTATGTTGCCACCCTGACCGACGACAACATGAAGAAAATGGAAGTCTACAACAAGGCTGCCGAAATCTATCCTGAAGACTACCGCACGTTCAACAACCTCGGTGCGGCACAGTTTGCCTACGGCGACTACGATGCTGCCCGTGCAAACATTGCACATGCCGGCCGCCTGAACCCCGGTGCAAAGGAGGTGGAAATGAACGAAGGTCTCTTCTCTCTTATCGACAACGACATGCAGGGAGCTAACGCACACTTCGGAGCAGCATCGGGTGTTCCTGAACTTGATGATGCATTGGGCGTGTATTATCTGAGCCAGGGCGATGTAAACCGTGCGGTCAGCACTTTCGGCAATGCACGCACAAACAATGCTGCGCTGGCTAAAATCCTCGCCCACGACTATGCCTCGGCTCAAACCACATTGGCGGAAATTCCCAACCCCGATGCCACTACTTTCTACCTGACAGCAGTGCTTGGCGCTCGCACAGGCAATGAAACAATGGTAATGAGCAATCTGCGTCAGGCTGTACAAATGGACAAAAACCTTCGTGCCCGCGCAAAGGCCGACATGGAATTTGCCAAATATAATCTAAGCCTGCTCTAATGGCTGAACAAGAGAACATCAAACCAGTGAGAATACTCTTTGTCTGTCTGGGAAATATATGCAGAAGCCCGGCAGCTGAGGGAGTAATGCGACGTCTTGTAGCGGAAGGAGGAGACTCCTACCGCTACGAGATTGATTCGGCAGGCCTGTATGCCGGACACGCCGGCGAACTGCCCGACGCACGCATGCGTGCGCACGCCATACGCCGCGACTTGCGGCTCACACACCGTTCGCGCCCCGTACGTGAGTCTGACTTCCGCGATTTCGACCTCATTCTGGCCATGGATGACTCAAACTACGATGCCTTGAGACAACTGGCTCCCGACCTTGAAAGCGAAGCCAAAGTGAGCCGGATGATTGACTGGGTGACACAGCACCCGGGGCACTATAGTGTGCCCGACCCTTATTATGGAGGCTCGGAAGGATTTGAAAATGTTCTCGACCTTTTGGAAGACGGTTGCTATAATCTATACCGCCGCACACGCGACGGCGAAATGACACCTCCGCACCAATAATATCCTCAAAAACCTCAAACTATGAAATCAATAAAAAGAATCATGGCCACCGCGGCAATCGCCGCTGCCGGACTTGGAGCAACAGCATCGGCCGACAGCACACCGGTTTATCCCGGTGGTGAAGAAGCGCTGAACCAATATCTCACCGAGACGGTAAAATACCCCGAAACAGCCAAAGAAAACGGCATCGAGGGTGTTGTTATGGTCAGCTTCACGGTAGAAGCCGACGGAAGCATCAAAAACCCTAAAATCGTACGCCCAATCGACCCTGACCTTGAGGCCGAAGCACTGCGTGTGGTTAAAGGGATGCCGAAGTGGACACCGGCCGACGTAGGCGGTACTCCTGTGGCAGCCTCAGTGCAACTGCCGGTGAAATTCCGACTGTAACATACGCATCAAAGTAATATATGCGCACCGGCAGAGTGCGCACGGAAAGTAGCCGTGGGGTAAGCATAGCGCACCCCGCGGTTCGTCGTATTAAGAGTGTATTTGGCGCATCTTTTGTATACGGGCATACGTGTTTTACCTTAGTCGGCGCTGTCTATTTCTGTCATTTTGCCATTCAAATGTTAAAATCGAATTTTTATGGTGCGAATATTTGGATTTCTCAAAATTCATCGTTATCTTTACGGCATTATTAACCATTAA
>CAYVNJ010000073.1:0-9375 GCA_964452865.1 uncultured Sangeribacter sp.
GTAGGGAATCGAACCCTAATCTGAGGAACCGGAATCCTCCATTCTATCCATTGAACTACGGGTGCTTACGGTCTTAAATCTCTCTTTGCGCATCAAAATTACATTTTTTTTTTCAGTCGGCAAAATTTAACTGACCGTTGACATACAACAAAGAGGACCGCGCCGTAGCGCAGTCCTCCTGATGATAGTTGGTGTCGATTGATTAGCGTACAACAACCTTGCGTGTTTCGCGGCCGGCCTTAACGACATAGATGCCGTTTTCTACAGCTACGCTTACGCTCGGGTTTGCTACACCGCGGAATACAACCTTGCCGTCGATAGAGTAAACCTCAACGTTGCCTTCAGCCACTACGTTGATAGTGTTGCCGTTGACTGTTACGCCGCCAAGAGTATCAGCGTTGATGTCTTCGATTGAATCCATGTTAGAAATGAACTCTTTTGACGGTTTTGATTCACCCTTGTAGTAAACAGCAGATACGGTATATTTCTTACCTTGTGTGCCACCTTTGTGGATGAAGTAGTTGTCTGTTACGAGTGTCTTGTTAACCTTGGTGTCGTCGCAATATACGTTGTAACCCATCAGAGGAAGACCTTCGCTGTATGACGGTGTATAAGTTACGTCGTCAATGAGGAGCAACTGTTTGTTGTTCGATGTACAACGGATAGCGAAGTATTTAGTACCCTCGGGAACGTCGAATTCAAACTTGGTCCAGTAGGGGTCGATGTCTGTCTTCTCAGCAAGTTTGGTGAAGTCTTTAACTTCTTTGCCGGTTGTTGAGGTCAGTACTTCGAATGATTCGAGAGCGCCGATGCTGTAGCTGCGTGCATAGAACGAAATGGTCTGTGCTTTGCCGCTCAGTGCGGGAAGAACTGCCCAGTCATCTGACTGTTTCGAACCAGTGGCGGAATCATATACTACCAGTGAAGAGAGAACCTTGTCGCCAGATACGGGCTGGAAAGGACGTGCGTATGCAAGTTCCTCTACGTCTGATACGAAGAATGAAGATGCACCTTCAACGATTGTGCCGAAAGTGAGCTGTGCGATGCCCTGATGACGGCGGCCGTCCTGGTCGTACATTGTCCAGCCGGGGATTTCGGTTGCAAGACCGCTTGCATCTTCGAAGTTCTCCATTACTGATGTAGGTTCAATGCCGTCGGCAACAGGAGTCTCCCATTTAACCTTGACATTTTCGAAGTTCTTTTCGCCCTTATTGTTCACACCGTCTTCATACATGCGTGCAGATGTAATTGTCGGTACGGGGAAGTTGTTAATCTTCAGGATACATTTTGCTGTGTTTGAGCGGTTGTCGCCTGCAAACTGGTCATCAGCATAATTGATGACTGCATAGTATTCTATGTTCTGGGGGTCGTCTACGCTCAGACGGTCGGTGCAAAGTGCTGTTGTTGTTTCGTCGGGCTGCAGGTTAGTCATGTTGACTGTGCGGAGTTTCTCGCCGTTGCGGAAGAAGTCTACAGTAAAGTTGCCTGTTTCTTCCTTACCGGTATTCTCAACCTGCAGAGTCAGAGGAATTGAAGTATTGAATGAAAGTTCTTCAGGCACTGTCAGAAGACCTGCTGTAAGGTTCTTGTCGAAGAGAGCGCCGATGCGGATGTTGTCCAGAGGAACTGAAGCCTGGTTGCCTACGATGCCGACAAAGCGAATCTGGATAGTCTTGCCGACGTAGTTCTTGAGGTCTACAGTTTCTTTGTGCCAGTACGGACCGCTGAATTCAACGTCGTGTACTTCGGTCCAGTCGTTTTCACCTGCTTCTTTCACGTATACTGTAAGGCCGGAGGTGTTGATTTCTGCCAGACCCTGATAGTAGAATGTCAGAGAAGGGTTGGTGATTGTGGGGTCCATGTAGATACGGCCTGAAACAAGTTCGGCTGAGTCACCAACACGACGACCCTGCATTGTAATCAGACCACCGTCATTGTCCTGAGGTTCAACGAATGTTGAGATGAATGACCATGTGCCGTCGCTGATTTTGTCACCGTTCAGAAGTGAGTTCTGGATGAAAGCGTTGTGGAATTTGTAGCCTGAGAATGACTCTGCGAAAGGAAGTGTCATGTCTGCACCTACAGGTATCTTGATAGTTTCTACAACACCTGATTTGCCCTTGCTTGATACAGCTTCCACATACCATGAGTTGAAGCGCTGTGCGTCTTCAGGTTTGCATACGGCGTATGTATAGGTTGTAGCAGTGATGTCTTTAGCTACCTGAAGGTTGTTTTCCTCAGTAAGTTCGTAAATGGTATAGCTTACTGTGCCTTCATTTGTGGGATAGCCGTCCACGTCATATTTGGGAGCGTCCCATGTCAGCTTAACCTCACCGGGAGTAGATGTAAGTTCAGCTTTCAGATTCTCAACCTTGCCGGGAACGTTTGTGCCTACAAATACGTCATTTATGCTTCTGTCGCCATTGCCTACAGTGTTGACTGCATATATAGTATATGTGTGTGCGCCTTCAGTAACGTTATCGTCAGAGAATGTAAGCGGTGTGCCTACAGCAGGTGTCGGGAATTCTTTCACTACTGTACCATCGCGCTCGATGACAGCTTTTGTCAATGCGTTCATTGTTGTGCCACCCAGTGTCTTAAGGGGAGTAGTGAATGATATGTCAACTTTCTTAGAGCCGTCTGTACCGGCTGCTATTTTCAGGTCGCTTACCTTTGCGGGGGCACCTTCTTTTACGCCGGCATCGATATTCCAGCCCCAGAAACAGAGCAGGAAGCCTTTGTAACCTATTGATGCGTTAGGAGTACAACCGTGTACACCGATGTAGTATGTACCATCAGCAGGTACGGTAAATTCCTTTGTCAAGGTTTTGTAAGTACGGTCGCTGTAACGTACACCTGTGATTTCGGTGGTAGGTATGAGGTTTGTGGTCATAGCGTTGACTGTCGGAGACTGACCGATGTAAACCTCTGCTTTTTCTATGTCGGCGGGAAGATAAGCACCCAGTTTGGCTGTGTAGATGTACTTCGTGCCTTTTTCCAATTTGATGCCAGGTGTGAAAATCCAGTCATCCATGTCGACCGGATTACCTCTGCCATCTGCATAATACATGCCCGGACAGATAAGGCAATCGTACTGAATGCCGTTGAAGTCGTATGTCCACTTCGAGCTCATCTGTTCGGGGTGTGTGCCATCAGCGGTATTCATGTCGATGATGGTGTAACCCAGACCACGTACATCGTTGAGCTTCGAGAAGTCCTCGTTGTACGGGGGCGTGATTGTCTGCGACTCGGCTTTCTGCGGCATTGAAGCAGCGTTGCTCGCATTGAGACCGAGTCTCTCGGGCGATGTCACTGCCAGTGCTGCCGGCACAATGATAGCTCCGGCGGCTGCAAGACCAAGCGCTTTTGTGAAAAGTTTGTTCATGATTAATAGGTATAAAAGGGTTCTATGCTTATGTTTCTCTTACTCCGGAACAGAACCCTTTTAATTCCGAAGAGAGCGTTTAATTATCGTTGGTTAGTTTGGTTGTCCGGGCTATAATCTGCCCATTCTCCGCAAAAGTAATGCAAAATTTGTTTCTGCGCAATATATAACACGCTTTACTTATGAAATTTTGTGAATTTTTATGCGGTTTTTAATATTTATTAGGATATTTAGTACAAAAGACGATATCCCTATCATTATAAAAAAGACGCCTTCCGAGTGTCTCGGAGGCGTCTTGGTATAGTAATGGCGGGTTAAGATTAGCGCACTGCTACCTTGACTGTCTTATGTCCGGCTCTGACTATGTATATGCCACCGGCTACTTCGACAGTTGTTTTCCCTTCGCATACGCGGTTGAATATCATACATCCGTCAAGCGTGTAGATGCTGACAGGCATCGATGCCGAAGTGTTGACTTCAATAATGCCTGGCATTGCGGCTATAGTGGCATAGTCAGAGGTCTCGACATCGTCAATGCCTGAAATGCTTGCTGCAACGACATTTGATAGTGAAGATTCTCCGCCCTTGTTGTAGACGCATGTCACGGCATAGCGGTTTTGGTCATCTTTGCCCAATTCTTCGCTAAATGTCGTTTCGGTTATCGGTGTGTCTGTGATTTTCTCATTGTTGCAGTACACGTTGTAGCCTACGATGTCGATGCCATGAGCCTCGTATGTCGGCATGTAGGTTATGTCATCAATCAGGAATTCTGCGCAGTCGTCGGAAGTGCATCGTATTGCGAAGCGGCGTGTGCCTGCCGGTAAGGATGCTTCCATCTTGACCCAGATTGCTGGTATGCTGAAGTAACTCTTGGCGAATGTGAAGTTTGAGGGATTGATGTCATTTTCGTCAGAGGTATAGACTTCGAACTGCTCCTTGCTGTTCTGGTTTGTACTGCGGACGTAGAAAGATACGGTTTGTTCGGTGCCGCTCAGTTCCGGCGAAATCATCCAGTCGTCTTTCTTTGCTTTGGTGTTATTGGCATCAGTTTCGTCTGTTACGTAGGTAGTTTCCGAGCAAAGAGACTTGTGCCCGCTGTGAGCTTTGAATACTTTGCGTTGGTCGGTGTCATCCAGCACGAAGAACGATGTTACCTGACCGCTTATGCCGGGGAATACCACTCCTTCGGCCACGGTGCTGTTATTGCCGGTTGTGCATGCTGATATGTTGGGTGTATTGTCGCGGTCTACTAATGTCCAGCCTGCCGCTGTGTCCTTGGCCCATGAGTCGGCATCTTCGAAATCTTCGGTAATGTAGTCGCAGATGCTTCCTTCGAAGCTGGGCTTGCTCCATATCAGTGTGGCGGTTGAGCCTTCGACGGTGGCTTTCAGGTCGCTCACTTTTGGAAGTGTGGGGTATTCAACATGGACTGCCACATTTTGTATCGTATTGTCGGATGTGTCTTCATCGCCATCGAATACAACCTCTACACGATACGAGTTGTTCTCGTTTACAGTCACGGGAAGGTTTTCCGTGAAGTTTATGTTTTCGGCTGCCTCGGTTGCCAGACTTCCGATTGTCTTGCTTTCAACGACCTTGTCATTGCGTATGAGGTTTACGGTGATACCCGTCGCCGGTTCAGAGCCAATATTGGTTACTACGGCGTTGATTTCGTTGTCGGCGGCAGCATACATGGTTTTCGGTATCGAATATCCGGTGATTGCTACATTCTTCTTTGCACGTGAGGCGATGGAGAGCGCGTCGACAAGGATGCATTCAGTATTGACGTATTCACCTTTGAAGGCAACACGAATTGTCTTGCCTTTATATGCATCGAGTTTGACGATTACGCGATGCCATGCTCCGTCGGCAATCTGATTGCAATTGACAAACTGTTCAAAACCGTTTCCTGCGTCAATCAAAACGTCAAGCTGGTTGTTGTTTCCAACCGTTCGACCCGAATAGTAGAATGACAATATAGGATTGTTGATATCTGCCGGCAGGTCGATGTTGTATGTCATTAATGTTGCTATATCGCCTTTTGAGCCGCCTGTGAATGCAGTCAGACCTTTGTCGCCGTCCTGGGCTACATAGTAAGAGTTGTAGAAGCCCCATTTGGCAGAGAGTGTCTTTTCAATCTGATAAGGGTAGGCAGCCGCGCCATTGGCGAAAGAGTCTGTGTATGGCAAAGTTATTGCCTTGCCTACAGGTATCTCGTTGGTGTTGGCGGGAGTTGCACATTCGCCGGCTGAAGTCTTGGCATAGATGAAGTACTGCTTAAGTTCCTGTGCTGCATCAGCAGCTACAGCCTGATATGTGTAAATGGTGGCCGCTACATCATCAGCAATTTCGTTTAGACCTTTGTCAGTAATTTCTACTATGCGGTATTTCAATGAGGCTGCGTTTATGGGATATCCGTCTTTATCAACTGCCGGGGCTTCCCACGTAAGTCTGATTTCGCCAGGTTTGTCGGTGCGTGATGCCATGGCTTTTTCAGCTGCTGACGGTATGTTCAGGCCAATGAAAGCCGATGTCTTGTCAGAAGGAGTACTTGTGCCGGCGGCGTTGGTTGCTGTGGCATACCATTCGTGGCTACCGATGGTGAGACCGTCAGAATCGGTCCATGTGAGTGTTGTGCCTGGTGTAGCGTTAGGCCAGGTGTGTACTTTGTTGTCGTCGCGGTACAGTTCGACAGATGTCAGTGTCGAAAGTGTGCCGTCGGTGATGCTCTTTTCTGGTGTTTCAACGCTTACGACTGCGCTATGAGAGCCATCGGCTGCGGGAGTTACCTTGGGGGCTGCCGGTGCAACAGGTGCTGTGGTTTCATCATTTGAAGTGAGCGAGAAGTTGAAGACGAAGAGATAATATCCCTCAGTCCATGTCGATGTAGAGTGATATCCCAGATAATAGTCACCTGTGGTGGCTACAGAGATGGTCTTGGAGTATTCCTGAGAGGCGCCAAACTCAGTTTTAACCGTAGTTCTCGGCAGGATTTCTTCTGTCAGTCCGGCGGATGTACTCCCCGTTCCGATTTTTATTTCGAAAGTTTCGGGAGAATTCGTGCCGTAGCAACCGACTGCGGTTTTGAACATATATGTTTTTCCCGCTTCAAGGTGCACAGGCGTTTTTGTGATAAGCCATTCATCGTTCGCGGGCTTGTTGTCAAGCGTTGATACCGTTACGGCGGCCACACCATTTCCGAACTGTGCGCCGATTGCCGGCCAACCGCTGAGGTATTTCCAGAATGAAGCATCGTTGTTGCCGTTCTCGACCGTGAAATTGTCGCTGAATGAGGCGGCATCCCACGTTGTGAAATCGACAATCAGCGGTGTTGTTGTCGATAGAGACATAGCCTTAGGTGTACTGGCAAAGACCGGCAAAGCCGCAGATGCCAATGCAGATGCTACAACACAAAGTGTAAAGGATTTCTTCATGATGTTTATATGTTAAAATGAAAGAGTAGACTAATCGATGGGCAAATTTAGTCAAATATTATGTTATTCACAGGAAATTATTAAATTAATGTGCATGCAATTACTATTATTAATCGAAATTTTGCGGAAAGAATGTTTTTTACTACCTTTGCCGTGCTTTTGGGATAAGTCTCCCTCACCGCCCTGCTGACGGTGTGGCGCAATTTCCCGGCAAAGTAACAGTTTCTATTAATCAAACAATTAACAATCATGTATTTAGGCACTGAAGAAAAACAGCAGATTTTCGAGCAGTACGGCAAAGGAAAGACCGATACAGGTTCTCCTGAAGCTCAGATTGCCCTCTTCTCAAAACGTATCGCTCACCTTACCGAGCATCTTAAGGCTAACCACAAGGACTATGCTACAGCACGTGCTTTGAAGGCTCTTGTAGGTAAACGCCGTAAACTTCTTGACTATCTCATCCGCAAAGACATCAACCGCTATCGCGCCATCATCGCTCAGAAAGAGCTTGGCATCCGTAAGTGATTTTGTCGATGTAGTCGATACATGCCCGCCGGATTTATCTCCGGCGGGTAATTTTTATTCTGACCTATGCATAAGTTAAAATCTCTATATCTAAAAATTCCGCCGTATCTGCTCACTGTCGGAGTGCTGTGCGGCATTCTATGGCTGACACTTGCTCCCGACCCGACAGGTGGCGCTCATATTTCACTTTTCTCCGGTGCGGATAAAGTTGCACATTTCATTATGTTTGCAAGTCTGGCTGGTTGCTTGTCGGCCGACCTTTACTACAGGACTCCGCATTGCAGCGGTTTAACCGCAACAGCTGCCGGTGCGATTGTGTCTGTATCTATAGGCTGTATTATTGAGTTTTTACAAGATGACATGTCGCTGGGTCGCTCGTTTGAGATTGCTGATATGCTTGCCGATGCAGTTGGTGCATTTTCGGTGTTAGTGTGTGTGGTAGTTTGTAAATTGTTAAAGTAAGTTAAATACGACATGACGGTGTATGTTTTATAACATAGTTTCAAAACTTATTTGTAATTTTGCATCGAGTTTTTCATGGTATTAGATTTTAAGGTTAAGGAGATTGGTTGTCGCGATGGCAATCAATTTTTTTTATTTTCAGGAAGTTTATATATTAATTTCGGCCGTGTCGAACTAACGACACGGCCGAAATCTGTTAATTGTTAATATAGTGTTGACGCTTATTAGCGGACGATAGTCTTCGAAGCGCGACCTGTGTTTGTAGTCATGATATAGAGACCCTTTTCAAGGCCGGCAGCAGAGTTAGCAACTTTTTTACCTGTGAGGTCATAAACTGCAGTAACGACTTCGTCGGAGTTTGCAGCATCGGTTGCTATGTCGCGGATTGATGAGCCTTCGTATTGTGTGTCGAGTACATAACCGGCGAACATAGAATCGCCATATTTATCAGCATATTCTCCAGTTACTTCAACTTCTGCAAAACCTGAAATGAAGCGGCCGTCGGCTGATATGCCCATAGGTGTATTGGCAATTTCGTCGAGATTTGCCATAGTCTCATATTTGGTAGAAAGGAGTTCGGCCTGTTCGCTGTCCGGATACCAGATAACACCTATACGCGACATGCCGTCGTCGACGCGACCGACGATTGTGCCGTCATTGGAGATGCCCGTTGCATAGGCTTCGGCTTCTACGTCAACATCCTCGCGGTCTTTATCAAATTCATGAACGGTGAGTTCGTTTGTTTCAACATTATAGCGAGCCATGCGCAGGTTCATCTCGCCGGGTTCCCATGAGTTTTTGCCTACAGATAGTGCCAGCCATTTTCCATTAGGACTTAAGTAGCCTGACTGATTGGAAAGTGTGAATGTTACGTAGGGGGATTCCAGGTCGTCAATCGAAGCGGCAAAGTAGGGCTTTGCTATAAAGTTGGGCTTGTATGAGCCGTCTTCCTGTCGTATCCAGATGATTGCAGGGTTTGTGGCCAAATCGTCAATGATGGCACCGGCTATTACCGAACCGTCGGCGGAGATGTAGTCGGCGCGTGAACCGCTGGCTTCAAAGCCTAATTCTTCATTGGTCGGGCAAGGAAGCAGTTCGTATTTTCCGTCGCGCCAAATTACAGCGTTCTGAGTCACCTCGTTCTCAAGGAAGGTACCGCATACGATAGAAGCATCGCCGCTGATGCCGAATGCGTATCCTTGATAAGATATAGGATTTTCTTCATCCATCACGTCGTCAGGTACGGGGAGTTCAGTGACTTTGCCGTCAATAGAGACAACGATAGGAGTACCTGTCGAGGTAAAACCGACTGTAGTGCCGTTTTCAGCTACCTGACCGAAAACAGCGCCCGGAGCATTGTCGTAAGGCGCGGTGAAAGGAGCATTGGCGGAAGCGAATTCCCATACATATCCTTCCATAGAGTTCATGTTTTCACCTGAAACGTATTTGCCGTTGGGCAAGAAGTAGAAAATATGGCTTGTGGGCTGCCAGTAGAAATGGTAGGTTTTCTCAGAAGAGTCCTGAGCGACAGCTCCGGCGGCAATGGCCGAAGCGCATAAAAGGGTAAAT
>CAYVNJ010000074.1:0-9193 GCA_964452865.1 uncultured Sangeribacter sp.
ATCCGTCAGTTTAAAACTCTTAAACCATTTGTGCATGGTTCCAGGGTAAAATAGACCGTGGTATATTATAAGCTACTTGGGGCGCATGGCCTCGAGACCAGGGAATGCAGCCAATGTTATTTTGTCGGGACTTCCTCCGCTGTATGCGGCCAGGAATGCCGGAATAAGGACGTCGCTGCTTGTCTGACTTACAGTGCCTACTTCGGGATTGTACGGTGTATTGCCCAAAGGATTTCCACTCATGAATCCCGATGCCGGATAGTTGACCCCGCGGTATTGCTCTTCAAATCTTTGGGCTACAATCGGAATATTAGCAAGGAACTTGTCGAAAGCATTACTCTGGTAGCCGTTTTCAGCTTTTGAATTCTTGAATGCGGAGGTCAGTGCAATATGTGTACGTGTGTACGACCCCGAACGGTTGACAGGCATATCGGCATACATGAACTGAACCTGGCGTGTGCGGTTGTCTGTATGGTTCGATGTCAATAATATTTTAAGTCCGCGTATAGGTTCGAGGTTTAGTTCGAAATTGAATTCTTTTGTATTGTTCCAAATGGCGGGAGATGTCTGATTGACATCAGTAATGAGCCAACCGCGTGCAAGGGCTTTATTGACATAACTTTCATCAATGAAGCCGAATGCGAAGTCGAGTCCGGGTGCCATAGGACCGTATCTGTTGGATTGACCGAAAATATTTCCAACTGCCGGGTCAAACTGAGGCAGTGTCATTGAGTGTGAATTGCGGAAGCGGATGCTTGCGCTACGTGGCATCATGACAAATCGGGCTGCGTATTGACCGATTTCGCTCCAGATATTTTTCTTTTCACCTTCTTTACTTTCGAGAACGGTGATTTTTAGAGTTTTGTCAGAGCGCGTCAGAATTTCAACCGTATTCTCGTCAATAATTTTACTGTCGACCTTGACGGGCATATTGCCATCACGAGCTGTTAATTTGACCTTCTTGGTCTTCAGATTATGTTTGACAATGGTTGATGTATCAGGTGCAAGCTGAATAGCGCGTTCAAAACGTTTGGTTTTGTTACGGTCACGGACATTAGTGGTTTTGTTGTCGCGCCGGTTGCTGTTCGAAAATCGTTTGTTGACCTTCTGGAAAAATGGCACATGGTTAAAGAGTGTTTCGAAATTAATTCTGCCGTCGGCGTTCCATGATGCCTGGTTGCGTATATTGTTCCCAAGATAGAGGTCGTCTACCGTCGCACCTCTGTCCCATTGATATGTGGCATTGTATGACACTGACCCTGTCAGATAGTCAAGGAATGCTATCTTGTTGAAAGGGGCTCTATATGTACCGCTGAAAGTCTGATTATAATTCCAGGGTGTACCGAAATGACGGATAGAGTTCCACACGGTGTCACGCCATTCGCGATACTTATCTGGAAACAACCTTTTATTCACTGCTCCTAAAGTTTCCTCAATGCGTGCGGTGGTATTACTCTTGAAGTTGAAATTGAGGCTCTTGGTAAGATTCCATGTCAGGTTTAACTGCCGGTCCCACAGAAAGTTCTTACTGACCTGAACGGGCAATTGAAAGTCAACATCAATTTCTGAGCGTGTCTGTTCTTCATAATAATACCTCGACATGTTGGTGTAGAATGTGAGGTTGTTGAACATCCAGTTCAGCTCCCAATCGCGTAGGAATTTGACGGTCTTACTGTTCCCCTTAAGTTTGCTGAACGGTTTGAGTCCTTTCACGAATGGACTGTAGGAATACTGGAAATTACCTCGATAGTCGTTTGTGTTCTCATATTCAGTGGTAGGATTGACGTTCTTTTGTTTATTGAATGAGAAACTCATTGTGAAGTTAGCAGGGTCCCAGGGCATCGGGTTTTTGCTCTTTACGTCGAATTTAAGGTTGGAAATAGAGAAACTTTCGACAGTTTTATGGGTCACGGCATAATTCTCAATAGAATCGCGCTCATGTTTGGACGTAGTGGCATCCAACGCGTCTTTCAGCAGGATGTCCTGGTCAAGAGGGTTGTATTTAGGTGTGGTTTTCTCTTTAGATATAGAATAATATATTGGCGCGCTGAGTTGAGCTTTAGGAGGCAAGAACCGTCCGAGGTCACCTTGTACTGCCACATTATATTGCTCATACTGGTCCATTCGGCGCGAGGCAAGGCTTTGGTCTACTCCTCCGAATCCGGCGGTTTCGACATGAGCTCCGACATTTACAGTGGCAATATCACTCAGACTGAGGTTCATGTTTCCTTTTGCAGCCCAGCCACCGCTTTCGTTGAAATCAGTGACTTTCAATTCGTTAATCCATATTGTTCCGTCCTTGACGCTGTTTGAACGGTTGCGGACACCGATAAGCATGACGCGTACGTCGCTCAGGCTCGGATTGCCAAGCACGCTGACTGTATTTTGTTCGTTATTCGGGTCACGTTCGCTGAAAAGTGTGGTATAGCCTACACCGCTACCGGCGATACCTTTTTCGTGGTTTCGCTTGGTCTTGATGTCAGTGAAGAGGGTGAACGGCAAGTCGAGGAAGTTTTGTTCTGGCCAAACCTTGCGGCGGTCGGCGGTGCTGTTGTTGCTATAACTTCCAGCCGGAGTCAGCGAGAGCGGTATTTCGTATTCATAATAGTTATTCTTAACGTCAGAGCCGAGTCGGACGAAGAGGGCGAAGTCGCCGCTTTTTAGATTTGTTTTGTCGTCTATATTCTGCTCGGCATGTACCCACATCTGCATCCGCTTGTAAACTCGGAGGTCAAGCTGTGTATTCTTATATATGCCTCGTGCGTCGCCAGGTTGAATGCCTGTGGCACGCAACGAAAGCGACTGTTCGTTCAGCTGGGTTGCCTGGCTCTGTCCCGGGTCTTGAATTCGGGTTACGTTAGGAGGCAGTACATAGTTGACGGGTGTACGATTACCATTCTCTTCTATATTGACAACCGACATGTCAAGTTCACCTTCGGCCGGTGAGTCATTACGTGAGTTAAGATTGAAACGGTAGTCGCGCCATTCTCCCCGTACGAGTTCGAGTGTGGCGAAGCGAAGGTGTGTTACTTCCTTAAAGCCTGTCATGAACATTCGGGCGAAACGTATGGTGGAGAAGTCGTTGATTGACCCTACCACTTTGTCAGGACTGCTGAGAGGTATTTTGAACTGATACCATATTACGTGTACTGGTTTGCCGTCGCGTCCCAGTTGGTACGACTCTTGTTTGTCGCTGATATAGTTTTTACCAACCTCGAGGTCTTCAGGACGGATTGATACTTTATACTGGAAGTAACGTTCGTATTCATTAAGAGTGTTATCCTGATTTATGTCCTCGACATCCGGCACCGAGCGTGCTGACTGATATTGAGGATTGTCCGACTGGTCTGGCGAGAGTGAGTTGCCTTCCACACCGTTGTAGTGCTTGTATCGGTCAAGAATGGAAGTGCGGTTTTCATCATAATAGCGACTGCGATAGAATTGATAATTATCACCGGCAGGGTCGTTGAATGCAGAGAACGGATTATTCTGTAAAGTGTCGAGAGCGACAGGTGACAGTTTAAGGCGCAGTGCATCAAGGTATTGTTGATAAGACGGAAATTCAAATTCGTCAGCGTTGGAGAGTCCGTCGAGTCCGACGTCCTGCATCGGTCGGGCGTTTTCTGCATTTTCGAAGGCGTAGGTCAGCGAATTCTGCCGGGATACACGTCCCCAGACTGTTTGTGCCATGTATTGGTTGTTGCCGTCAATTGGAACACCATTTTCGTAGCTCTTCATTCCGTCTTTAAGAATGTCCTCGCTCATTTCTCCGAAATTGAAATAAAGGTCTCCGCCTTCGCGGTTTTGGTTATTTTCGTCGAGGAACGGGTCAAGCATCCAGAATTGCAGATAGTCAATATTGGAGTTTTCGAAGTTGGTGTTGTCCATTTTGCGCATTATACCACCCCAACGTCGCTCAGGATTGAGCAGATTACCTCCGTCGTCAATATTAGTTGCATCAAGGTTATAAGGACCTCTTTCGCGAGGATAGAACGATAAGTTGAGTGTCTGAATGGTAGTCGATTCGCCATAAACCTGTTCTCTGTTCGGGAAAATTTCGCGCACATTGACCTCACGCACGTAAGGGTTGGAGAGTTGAGTGAGGTCGTTTTTCAGATATCCGGGGATGGATGCCGAATTACGCATGGTGAAAAGTCTATCGATATAGTACCATGAGAGCAGTGCACGGTTCTTGCCGTAATCGACATTGTTTGATAGTGATGCTTCCGGGAAAAGTGGGTTGGCTCCACCGTCGTATGGAGTTGACGCGAGAAACCATGAGTAGGGGCTACGCAAGTCGATGCCTGTTTGTGTGCTTTCAAAGTCATCTATGTAACTCGAGCCTTTGTTGCTACCGCTTTTCTGCGGGTGCGGAAGCAACTGTGCGAATTCTGCTGTAACACTTAGTCGAGACGGTTCGGTTGCATTGACCGTAGGTATTTTGTTCAGCAGATTGGTGAGCCACATGAATTGTTTATTGTACGACAGATTGAAGCCAAGCATCGTGTTGTTGATAACTTCATCGCCGATGTTCACCTTTTCAGTCAAAGCCTTTTCGGAGAAATGCATCACGGTAGCTCCAAGAGTGAAATCCTTGTTGAAGCGGTACTGTGCGTCGAGACCTAAGAGTGTCTTACGCTGAAGGCTGAACAGCGATTGATTTTCGAGTGTGACGCTGACGTTCGTTCCTGAGTCAATGATACTCTGGTTTGTAATGGTGACTATGCCCATGGAGTAATCCACTGTATAGTCGCTGTTTTCTGTCAGGGTTACACCTCCGGCAGTGACGACTACCGAGCCACGCGGAACGTTCATGGCGTTAAGACGTATGGTAGCGCCATTTGAAGCCTGATATTCACCCGAAAGCCGGAATTTATTTTTATCTGCAAACTGACGCGATACAATAAGCGTAGAGTCGTACAGCTCTTGAAATATGTATTTTTCAGCCAATACAGGGTCGCCTATTTTGCGTGCGAGGTTTGTGCCGAATGGTTCTGCTACAGGGAAGATGATTTTTCCTGATTGAGACAATACGGTGTAACCTTCAATGTAGTCGAAAAAGCCGTCAGGGTTTGACTCTTGGTTGGAGTCTATGCGGTCGAGGTTCATGACCTGAAGAAGCGGTGTGTTGGAAATAGACCCGACGGGCAGATAGTTGATTTCAGTACCGGTGGTATCTGAAAGATATTTTATGTTGAGTTTGAATTTGTTTTTGGACAGCTGGTAAGCACCTAACGAGTAAACGTTTTTCATCATCAATCGCCACATCGGCAACTTGGGCGAAATCGTCGTACTACGCAGCATTTTGAGATACAAAGACTGGCTTGTCTGTGTCACGTCGCCTGAAAATTCACCAACCTGATATACTTTTCCGTTGTGTGTATATTCGAAAGCGACGGCAAGTACCTCATCAGAGTTAAGAGCCGACTTGAGTGATATATATCCGAGAGTGGCGTTGAGTGTATATTCAGAAGAACTGAGCAGACGGGCACTCTCTACTTTTTCAAAATCTTTGCCACCTTCGATGCCGAAAGCCTGTAGGGGTGCCAGAGCTTGAGTGACCTGATTGATATTTCGTGCATCAGGATATTGTGTCTTGATAATGTTAAGGAGGTTGTTCGACTGATTTGACGGAACAGGTACGGAAGCATCAGGCTGCCAGTAAGTATTGGCGAGGCGTGTGTTCTCGCCAAGGTCCATGAAACCTACGAAGTTACGGCTTTCATTGTAGTTGCCGGATTTGTTAGTTACCCATACCTCTATTCGGGTAATGTTGATGCCGGATGAAACATAAGGCAGACGTGCTGCAAATTCATCGTAGTGTTCGTAGAAGTATTGAGCCAGAAAGAAATGGCGGTTTGCATCATAATCGTCAGCATTTACAGCGAATTTCGTTGTCTGGACTCCACCTTGAGTATTGACCGTCTGACTTTCTGAATTCTGCTGAGAAATCAGTCCGGTCAAAGTCAGCTTGCCGAACTGCAATTTTGTTTTGATACCGAACAGAGCCGTGCTTCCACGAATAAGACTTGAACCTGTGGTCATGCTTACATTTCCCGCTTCGATACTTTTGATTATTTCGTCTTCCTTGCCTTCGTAGTTCAACTTGATGTTTTTCGAGTCGAAGTCGAACGTGGCGTCAGTGTTGTATGTCATGTTGAACTTCAGTTTGTCGCCAACTGAAGCATTGATGGTAGCCTGAATTTTTTCGTCGAAATTGAAAAAAGTTTTTCGACGTGAACGCAAGGGGAGAGCGGGATTATCAATTTTATTGCTCTTGATACCCATGGAGAGCTGTATTGAGCCCTGAGTGGTGAGACGGACTCCACCGGGACCGAAAATTTTTTCAAGAGGTCCCAGAGCGAAGTTCATGTCGAGAATGTTGAAAGGGTCTTTATCCTTCTGTTCGAAAGTTTCAGCATTACGTTGTTGGTAATAATCGAACATGTCTCGGCGCACGGCCACTTTGTTATACTCGTCGGCACTCATCATAAAAGGAGTAACGATGTCCTTGTCGCCAAGACGTGTGTGGATTATGTACATACCTGTAGCGGGGTCATATTCAGCCTCAGTGCGTATGTTGGATGGGTCGCGCAGGTCGGCCGCATATTCGCGGTCGAGATAATCCTCGTAGTTTCGTGGTATCGTAGGACTGACCGGAGAAGGAAGAATGACACTATCAGGTATTCCCGGTACTATCGACGCAGGAGGGGGTGGAGGCGGCTGAAGTTCGCTCTGGTAGTACTGGGCATAGCCGACAAGCACGAGCAGCGATGAAAGTATAATCATCGCTACTGTACGCCCCAGCAGGGTTATATGGCGGTTATTGCTCCGTTTTCCCATTTCGCTGTGCTGAAAAGGTTCAGCGTGGCAAACCAATTACACCATCAGGTGTCAGAGCAACTTGAGTGCTGCTTTGATTGCGCTCTCCACTCCGCAAGCCGGTTCTGCTGAAAACACTTTTTTCAGAGCCTTTTCGCTTTGTTGGCGAGTGAAACCGAGCATCACGAGAGCCGACATAGCTTCATCGTAAACCTCCGATGTAGTGGTTGTCCGGTTGATTAACGTAGCAGTATCTGTTTTTATTTTATCTTTCAGGTCAACAATAATGCGTTGCGCTGTTTTTGCACCTATTCCTTTTACGGCTTTCAATGCACGGTCGTCGCCTGAAGCAATGACGCTCTCAAGGTCGGATGTCGTCATGGCCGACATGATTAGACGAGCAGAATTGGGTCCGACTCCGCTTACACCTATGAGCAGACGGAATACTTCGCGGCTGCGTCGGGTGGTAAAACCATACAATATATGTGCGTCTTCACGAATTGACTCCTCTATGTACAATTTAGCTTCGCTTTGGTTCTGCAACCCTGTGTAGTCAAAAAGAGTAATGTTGACTTCGTAGCCGATACCCATGCAGTCAATTATTGCTGCTGTGGGTGTTATTTCGGCAAGCTTGCCCGAAACGTATTCAATCATAAACTATGAGTTATGTTTTGTGCTTATCAATCAGTCTACAAATGTACGAAATATTTCGTATAGCGAAAACAAAAAAGGAGAGTCCGTCGCAAAAACGGACTCTCCCCAAAATCCACTATAAACTATATCTAACTAAAACTTAGAACGTATCTCGCTTTTCTCACGAAACGGGTAGATACTCACTCATATTGCTTTGTATCATACTAACGTCGTGAAGCGCAGTTATGTTGCTTGAATTTAATGACTTTAACGTTTCGGCCGGATTTTTAACGATTACTTAACAATAATAGTCAACGCACGCGCGCGACTCTTTACATGGCGCTACTATTGAAGCTGCAGCCTGATGTGCCGGGTGCATGGCATAGATGTTTACATCCTTCATATCCGGAACTGTCGCTGTAAGTACGACATCCCAGTCTTCAGCAGGATTTTCATTGACTCCTACTTCCATAGATTGCAGTACGTCAATAATTTCCGGTAGACGGAGGAGGGCATCTTTAAACCTGTTAGCTACAGCGAGACGCTCTTCAGGAGTGCCTTTTAGTTTGAAAGTTACTATATGTTTTACCATGACAAATGAATAATTATTATATTTGCGCAAATTTAAGAAAAAACAGCCATTGCAGAAAAATTAAGAACTTTTTACAAAGTGAATTGTTTTTAAGATATATTGCTAATTGTTAAAACTATATAAAACTAAAGAAAGATGAAAAAATTTTACGCACTTGCAGCATTAGGCGCAGTGGCATTGGCCGGCGCTCCCGCAGCTGTGGCTCAGGAAGTGGTTGAAGAAACAATTACTGTGACCGAGTTTACATGTGACAATACAAACCACTATTTCTCAAACTGGCGTAACAACTGGTTCATCCAGCTTGGCGCCGGTGTAAATCAGCCTTATGTTGAGCAGGGTATTGACGGGGTTAAGTCTGACCTCCATACCACCGACCGTAAGAAAATGACTGCTGTCTACAATTTCGGTTTCGGACGTTGGTTCTCACCCTATTTAGGTATCCGCATCAACGCCATAGGCGGTTCGCTCCACTGGGATTGCCCGACACCTGCCGAACCGACCAACGGTTGGACACATGCTCGCCACGTCAATGTCAACGCCGAACTTATGTGGGATATGTTCAACTCAATAGGTGGTGTTAATGCAAAACGTGTGTTCAGCATCATACCGTTCGTAGGTGTCGGTGGCGATTATACATGGCACGTTCAGGATTCCAACGGTCGTTTTGCTGCAGCAACCAATATTAACGGTCGTGGCAACGAGGGTATGAAACATGAATCATGGACTCTTCCTGTGACTGCCGGTATCCAGTTCCGTTTCCGTTTGTGCAAATATGTTGACTTCTTTGCTGAAGCACGTGCATCATTCTATGGCGACAACTGGAATCTTTGCTCATACGGCGACCCTATCGAAGCTAACGTACAGGCTATCGGCGGTTTCAATATAAACATAGGAGGTCGTGGCTGGAATACCTTCAACCAGTGTGACTACGTATCTCAGATAGCAGCCCTCAACGGTCAGGTCAATGACCTCCGTGCACAGTTGCTTGACTGTGGTCAGGCACTCGCCGCTTGCCAGGCTCAGCTTCCTTGTCCCGAAGTCGTAGAGAAAGATTGTGTCAATGCTCCTCTGATGACAACCGTACGCTTCCTCATCAACTCAGCAGAGATTATGCCTACCGAGCAAGTCAACATCTACAATATGGCT
>CAYVNJ010000075.1:0-9115 GCA_964452865.1 uncultured Sangeribacter sp.
TGGGAATCATCAGCAGCAGACCCTGCGAGGCGGTATATGTCGTAGTGAGCGCTCCGGCCTGCAGACTGCCGTGAACCGCGCCCGCAGCTCCTGCCTCACTCTGCATCTCCTGAACGAGCACCGTTTCATTGAATATATTTTTAAGTCCTTTAGCCGACCAATCGTCGACATATTCAGCCATTGTGGACGAGGGGGTAATAGGATATATGGCTGCGACTTCAGTAAACATATAGCTGATATGCGCGGCTGCCTGATTGCCATCGCAAGTGATGAATTTCTTCTCTTTTGCCATGAGTTTTTTCTTTAATTTCTGATTTTTTACCTGGACTTATGTCTGTCGGGTCAATATCAACCCATTGTTGAAACGTTTACATACGGTTTATTGTTTTCGGGAGCTTATCCATTGATAGTTTTTTACTATCTTAGCGGTCTCATTTCAAATTTACTAAAATGTCCGGCCACGACTTTTTGCAACGCCAGGAGCATAAGAACATTTCGTCGCGTGTTTTTCTTGTACTCCTAATCTTCATAACAGCTGTCATGACGCTTCCCGCTCTGGGAGTCGCGCCATTTTCCACCAAAGGAGAACCTCGCGAAGCCATTGTGGCAATGCAGATGCTCGAGTCGGGCGACTGGATACTCCCGCCGGACAGCAACGGTGATATCCCCTACAAACCGCCGATGCTTTATTGGGCTATGGCTCTGTCGACTTACCTTCCGGCTTACTCTCCGGAATTTTCATTCCGACTCCCCTCTGCACTTGCGCTCCTCGGACTGGTGTGCATGACATTCTGGTTTACCAACGCATTTGCCACCGCACGGCATACCTCACGCCCATTCAGGGCTTTTCTGACCGGCCTCGTACTTCTTACATCTTCTGAAATAATCAGAGCGGGAGTGAACGCACGTGTCGATATGGTCAATACATTTTTCATGGTCGGAGCTATGATGTCGTTCTTCAGGTGGTTTTACCGCCACTCGTGGCTGTCAGCATTATCGGCTGTGATATGCATGTCCGGTGCAGTGCTGACCAAAGGGCCCGTGGGCATACTGCTCCCCGGATTTATCGGATTTATCTTCGCCATACGCTCAGGACATGGGGTCGTAAGTTCCATAATAAAAATTTTTCTGGCGGCCGTGTTGTCCTGCATACTGCCGGGATTGTGGTATTGTGCGGCCTATCAGCGAGGCGGTCAGGCTTTTCTCGACCTCGTTTATGAAGAAAATTTCGGTCGTTTCCTCGGCAGCATGTCATACAGCTCTCACGAAAAAGGATTATGGTACTACTTCGCCATGCTTCCGGCCGGATGTCTGCCATGGTCGTTGCTGGCTCTTTTCTCGCTGTTCTCATTGAAAAACCGGAGAATACGGAATATCAGTAAGAAAATACGGCAACTCTCTCCTGCAGACTTCTTCGCTCTGACAGCCGCTGCAGCAATCTTCATCTTCTATTGCATACCTAAAAGCAAACGGGGTGTCTATCTGCTCCCGATGTATCCGTTCGTTGCCTATATGCTGGCCGACTGGATTATAATCCTTATCGCCCGCGGAAAACGTTCTCCCCTCGTTTTCTGCTCGACTATCGGAGTGGTTTCTCTTGTCGCCGGGATGTCAATCCTGATAGCTCCATTCTTGCATCTGAGTCCGCAAATACAGACAATGCTCCCACCTGCACTGTCGGGCATACTCCCTGTCGGAGCGGCTGCCATAGGATTTTTTACCATATCCCGGCGCAACAAGGACAACACAATGCCCATACTCGGCGCATGCCTGTCCATAGCCATACTCTATCTGTCTTATTTCGTCTTCATCAATCCGCGTATAGCCGTGGCTAAATCGGACAAATGCAAGGCTGAAGCTATAGCGGGTGTAGTGCCACCCGGCAAACTTATCTATGCCCATAACCCCTCGCGTCTGGACCGTTGGTATTCAATTTCATACTATCTGTACGGTAGAATTGTTCCAGCCATAAGCAACGCCAACTATTCGTCGTATGCCGCTCCCTACGACACTCCCGACGAGGCAGCCCGCATCGGCTCTCTGCTTGCCCAAGACACGGTCATTTATTATCTTACCTCTGCCTCGCAGCGAGGGTCGGAAACGATGAACCGCATCGGACAAATGGCCGATACGGTAGTAGTGTATGAATCTGCAACGCGCTCTGCCGACCTGAAGGAACGTCCTGTTGTTTACGAGGTTATCCGAAGGCCAGAGTGATGCGACGCCGCTCTCCTTTTATTTTTAACCGGCTCAGCTTTGCAGCCAGTTCTCTCGCGCCCTTGGCCGGAACGGCAACCAATGAGTAGCGGTCGAAAACGTCGATTTTGCCGACTTCGCTACCGGCCAATCCTCCTTGTTGAGTGAGAAATCCGAGGATGTCTTTTCTCGAAACTTTCTCTTTCTTTCCGCCGCCGATGCAGAGTGTGACTCGACCTGACTTCATATCAGGATTAGCTTCCGGCTCTATGACGAAGTCTGCATCAAAGCGCATATAGTCTGGAGTCGCTTCCTCTGGAGCAAGAAGCACATATACCGAACCTCGGGCATCCTGACGGGCAGTACGCCCGTTGCGGTGAGTCCAGGCCTCGACTGTCAGAGGAAGGTGATAGTGAATGACACTCTCAACTCCTGCGATATCAAGGCCACGCGATGCGAGGTCGGTAGACACCAGTATCTGACTGCTGCCATTGCCGAACATTGCCAGGGCAGTCTCTCGCTCACGCTGGTCGAGCGCTCCATGATATAAAGCACAATCCACTCCATTCCTGCGTAAAAAAGCTGCCGTACGCTCCGCACTCTCCCTGTAGTTGACAAACACTATCGCCCTGCCACACCTCTTTTCGTCGGCATTCAATGTCTTTAGCAGTCCGAGCAATGACTCCAGTTTATCTTTACCTTCCGAATAGACCTTGTATATGTCCATACGACCTTTGACCTCGGCCACACCTTCGGTACAGTCAATACGATATGCATCGGTAAAACCGAGAAATCCGGGCAGGTCGACAAGCTCCGTGGCGGAAGTGAGTGTGCGGCGGCTCACATTTTTGAGTCTGTTGCATATCTTCCGCATCTCATCTTCAAAACCAAGTTCGAGCAGTTTGTCAAACTCGTCGACTACAAGCAGTCTGACAGGCCATACGTCTATATTGCCACGCCGTAAATGGTCAATCAACCGACCGGGAGTGGCAACGACTATATCGGGTGTGACGGAGAGTGAGTTTTTCTCATCCTCGGCCGAATGTCCTCCATAGAGCACTGTCACCTTAAACCCTGATGCAAGACGCCGCAGGACCTCTGCAATCTGCAATACGAGTTCGCGCGTCGGGGCAATCACCACAGCCTGTACCCGGCCTGTAGGAGCATTCATCCTTTTAAGCAAAGGCAGAGCGAATGCAAATGTCTTTCCCGACCCAGTAGGTGCAAGCAGCACAAGATTGTTATGTTCGGAGGATGCCTGCAACATTTCGCGCTGCATCCTATTCAGGTCGTTTATTTCCAGCCGCTCTCTGGCAGCTTCGAGTATCTCTTTTTCTTTCATGTCAAAAACATCGTTTGTCCACAGTTATAACAACCCGTCAATCGCTATGTTTAATTCTGAATTTGTCAAGAATGATTTTGAAATTGTCTTGTGCTGTCAGACATTTCTAATATTAAGAAATCATATGCTAATTATTGTATGTTGCAGACATGTGTGTTATAATACAATTTTGCAGACAATAATTATCACATGGAAACTGATAAAGATTTATTAAGAAGATTTGGCAAAAGAGTTCAACATCTACGAAAACATCTTGGGATTTCTCAAGAGGAATTAGCTTATCGCGCAAATGTTCATAGGACATACATTGGTATGATTGAACGTGCGGAACGAAATATTACACTTAGCAATATGAGTAAGGTAGCTAAAGCATTAGAAGTGGATATTAAAGATTTATTTGAATAATATGCAATCGCTAAAAATAAAAGAAAAGATTTCCAGGAATAGAGATTTTAATGCCTCTGTCAAAAGTCGTAAAGAACAACTTATTCTTAAAGGAATTGAATTATCCGGTAAAAGTGAAAAAGGGCATTTTGATTATCATGTCCAATGGCAATCCTCTGATGGAAAATATAAAGTTGGAGTTGGGAAATTTGGAAAAGAATATTACCTGAATTCTATCTCATGGAAAGATGGTCATAAAGCGAATAATCCAAATGATATGCGACCAATTGTGTGGGTAGATGGAAAAGAAATCGAGTTCGATGGAAGTTTCGACCATGTGTTCAACTTCTTTCAGCAAGTATCAAAAACTGACACTAAGGCTTTAGAAATTCTTGGGGGTTTGATGTTCCGAAATGCCTATCTACTTGACCACGATGAAAATTTGAATTATTGCCCTCCGCAAGAGGCTATTGATTATCTTAACTCTGTAATACCTGTGTATGAGGGCATCAGTATTGAAGCTTACCTGCAATATTTGGAAATGATTGCATGGAATGAAGATGTAAAGTATTCTACGCTGGGGTATGATGTACATTCAGGCATCGGAAGAAAAAATAATATGCTTACCTATGCGCATATTATTTCTATACTTTTAGGTAAAGGAAGTTTATCCAAACTATGCTCGGCTTTTTCACGTCCTCCGGTGGGAGTTTCGCCTATACCGCTATCGCTAGCACAGGAAACGTTTACAATGCTTGATATCAAATAAATTAGGCTATCATTATAAGACTGCGATAAGATATAGCTACTAATTATGATTAAGTCGTGAATAGATTTCTGTACCGACTTTTGTAACTATGCCACACACAAGAGCGTTCCCCATAAAGAAAGCTCGTTTAGTGTCAGACTCTCCAACAGTATGGTGGTCGGGAAACATATTCAGCCTTTCAAGTTCTAGAGGGATAAGGCGTCTTAGACGACCATTAACGGGGTCTTTTATGACATGCTTAAACCTTGAAGCAGTTACCCCGCCTTCACTTGTTATGATTGTACGAGATGGTCGGTCGAGTGGATCAGGGAAAGCCATACCGCCTTCATTGTAAGAAAATTCAATACCGTCTTTTGATTTGCGTATTTCATGCTTCGCACCTTTCAGGTATTTCCATTTAGAAAGACTATCGTCTGTTATATAGAAATCTTCAGTAATAAGATTTCTGTCTTCTCCTAATGCTAAGACATCGCCCAACTGTGTAGACGGACCATTATAATTTGGTTTCACCGGTATGCTCCATACATTTCCATCTATCATTAGACCAGCATTAGAGAAAGGGCGAAGCATGTTAGACTTATTGAAATTATTACACAAGTCTACTAAGTCGTCCGTATCGCCTTTGAGTTGAAACGGTTGAATATCTAACGGGAACATTCCATTCTGATTTTCTGAAGATATAGGGAAAGACTTTGCAAAAACGCCTTCTTCCAAGAGCCAATCTGTCGGATTAATTATTTGATTGGCTATGGTTGTTCCTTTTTTATATGCTAATATATAAACACGTCGACGACGCTGAGGCATTCCAAATTCAGCGGCATTGATTATTCGCCACTCTACAATATAGTCAAGATTAGCCAACGATTGTAGAATGATTGCGAAATCTCTACCACGTTGTTTTGCAGGAGATATGATTAATCTGTCGACATTCTCCAGAAATAAAATAGACGGAGCTTTGTCTTTCTTTTCTCTGACAATTCTTTCTATCTCCCACCAGAGAACACCTTTATTTCCTTCAATACCTTGTGCCTGACTTAAAACACGAGCAACTGAATAATCTTGGCAAGGAAATCCTCCACACAACATATCATGGTCAGGAATAGAATCTGTTGGAATAGTGGCAATATCCGCATTAACATGTCCTTCTGAGCCAAAACGTGCTACATAGGTCTCAGAAGCGTGTTGTTTTTTAGTACTTGGCTCGAATTGGTTACTCCAAATTGTATGAAAGAATTTATTATTTGCTCTATTCAAACCAATTCTAAATCCACCTACACCTGCGAATAGTTCTATTACTTTCATATATAATATAGAATGCATGATATTATGTTGCAAATTTATGAAATTATAGAAACTCTAACAATAGGCTAAGGCCACAAGAATCATATCACTGTATTTCTCAGGTTGGTCAGGAGATTTTGCCCCAGACGGGGTTGCTACCGAACCGGCGGCGCAATTCACGCTGTATGAGCGACTGGGAGTTGTCCGACAATTTGATGTCGCCGTCGGCTTCAAGCCGGAATATGAGGTCGCGGACCATACTGACTATCTGGCCGTCTTTAGCAAGACTCGCCACCCGGAGGTTGAATGCGAGGCCACTCTGCATTGTGCCTTCAAGGTCGCCCGGTCCACGCATCTTCATGTCGGCCTCAGAAATGAGGAAACCATCTGTCGTTTCCGTCATTATGTGGAGTCGTTTGCGGGTGTCGGCGGCAATATTGGCACGGGTCATAAGCATACAGAAACTCTGGTCTGCACCGCGCCCAACACGCCCGCGCAGCTGGTGGAGTTGCGATAGTCCGAACCGCTCTGCATTCTCGATAATCATTACCGAAGCGTTTGGCACATTCACTCCTACTTCTATCACGGTGGTGGCTACCATTATCCGGGCTTCACCGCTGACGAAGAGCTGCATCTGATGCTCCTTCTCCTCTGGTTTCATCTGCCCGTGCACACAACACACACGATAGCCGCTGAAAGTCTGCTCGATATGCTCGAGGTCGGCTTCTATGCTGAGCATTTTCAGCTTTTCGTTTTCATGAATGAGCGGATAAACTATATACAGCTGCCGGCCGGCTCTGAGCTGCGAATAGGCAAGACGCATCACCTCGCCGCGAGTTTCCGGGGTGTATAGCCTCGTGACTACAGGTTTGCGTCCGGGAGGCAATTCGTCGATTACCGACACGTCAAGGTCGCCGTAGACGGTCATGGCAAGAGTGCGGGGTATGGGTGTAGCCGTCATTACAAGAACATGAGGAGCGATGCTGTTCTTGCTCCACAACCGGGCACGCTGCGCCACTCCGAAACGATGCTGCTCGTCAATCACAGCCATGCCCAGATTGGCAAACTGCACCTCGTCTTCAATCAGCGCGTGTGTGCCTACGAGAATATGCAATGAGCCGTCGCGCAAACGCGTATGGATGTCTCTGCGCCTCGCAGCCCCCACGCTGCCGGTGAGCAAACCTACGCTTACACCTATTTTTTCGCCCCACTCTCGCAAGGTTTCATAATGTTGGGCAGCCAATATCTCTGTGGGCGCCATGAGGCATGCCTGGCAGCCATTGTCTATCGCTATGAGCATCGACAAGAAGGCCACCATTGTCTTGCCGCTACCCACGTCTCCCTGCAGCAGACGGTTCATCTGCCGCCCGGTTCGGGTGTCCGCCCTTATCTCTTTGATGACGCGTTTCTGTGCTCCGGTCAGTTCGAATGGCAGAACATTGCTGTAGAAGTTGTTGAAGTACTCGCCTACCCTGCTGAACACGGCTCCTTTGTAGACGGCCTTGCGCTCAAGTGAATAACGACGAATGTTGTACTGCAGGTAAAAAAGCTCTTCTACCTTCATGCGATAGCGAGCCCGCTGAAGCATCTCTACTCCGGTCGGGGCATGAAGTTCTCGCATCGCCTGTGCCAATGGCATAAGTTTGAGTTCACGGACTATTTCGGCGGGCAGTGTCTCCCACTCGTCACGGAACATTCCCACGGCATTGGCTGCCAGCGTCCGCATGACACGCTGGGTCACTCCTCGCTTACGCAATGTCTCCGTAGCCGGATATACACCTTCCAGACCGGCAGCACGTTCTCCGGCATTATACGGGTCTATTTCCGGGTGAACGAACGAGTATGAGCCACGATAGAAATTAGGTTTGCCGAACAATACATATTCCACCCCCGTGTGATAAGTCTTCTTAATCGAGTCGGTCCTGCGAAACCACACCACCTCCATGACACTGCGGCCGTCGGAGAAGAGTGCCGTAAGACGCCGGTGCGCCCCTTCGCCTTCCTCGCGGAAGCTGACAAATCGTCCGATAACCTGCACCATGGGCATCTCGCCCTCAAACTCGGCTATCTTGTAGAACTTGCTCTTATCGATATAGCGATGTGGGAAATGCATCAGCAGGTCGCCGAAGGTGTGTATGTCCAACTCTTTGGCAAGCAACCGGGCGCGAGCCTCTCCAACTCCTTTCAGGAACTTAAGGTCGGTGTTCAGAAACCTCTGCATGCTGGTCTTATCTTTCGCGGCTGTCCAATATGGCCTCGGCGGTTATGAAATCGCGCGGATAGGTTATCTTGATATTGTCGGGCTCGCCCTCGTACAGTCCTACTTTCTCACCATACGACTCTACAACCGAGGCATCATCCGTAAAAAAGTCTTTTTCTGGCAGTGCATACGCATGCTTCAGCAACGCTGAGTCAAAGACCTGCGGAGTCTGCACAGCTCGATAATCGGCTCGCGGCACCGCCACGCTGCCTTTTCCTTCGATACGGCGTATTGAGTCGGTTAGTGGGACTGCCGGCACGGTGGCCTTATCATTGGCAGCCGCTTCAAAACCGCGCACTATCATGGCCGGGGTCACACACGGACGTGCACCGTCATGGACGGCAATCAACCCGTCGGTTGCGTCTACAGCCATAAGTGCATTGACCACAGAGTGATGCCGGCTGCGGCCTCCGCAATAATACTCGTGGTCTATACGGAGGTTCTCCGGCCATGATGACACGATTTCCTCCCAGTCTCTCAGATATTCCGGGTGGATGATGACTATCAGCCGGACGTCCGGATAGGCCAGACGGAATGCCCGCATGGACCACCACAGCACAGGCATCCCGTGCAACAGTCTGAATTGTTTTGGCAATTCTCCGCCGGCTCTGTGCCCTTCGCCTCCGCCAAGTATGATTGCTGTTTTCTTCATCTGGTTATTATCGTGATAAGTAAACGAAGCCCCGGAGTCGCTGTTCGCGCATCCGGGACCTCTGTTGCTATTCTGTTTGTCTTGCAAGACAGGCATTACATGTTCATGCCGCCGTCGACCTGGATGACCTGACCCGTAACGTATGACGACATGTCGGAAGCCAGGAATGTGGCGACATCGGCAATGTCTTCAACCTTACCGCCGCGGCGCAGAGGTATTTTTGAAACCCAG
>CAYVNJ010000076.1:0-8529 GCA_964452865.1 uncultured Sangeribacter sp.
TTGAGGGCGACAACGGAAAGAGTGCAGGCACGGTGTCAACTTTCCTTGGCAACTTCGGTGTGATGATGAAAGCATACGCCTACATCCTCTCACTCGGTCGTGAAGGCTTGATGAAGGTTGGCCCGATGGCTACTCTGAATGCCAATTACATCAAGGAAAATCTGAAAGATGACTACCTGTTGCCTATCGAAGGTGCTTGCAAGCATGAATTCGTATTTGACGGTCTGAAAGATAAGTCAACCGGGGTCACTACACTCAACGTTGCCAAACGTCTGCTTGACTATGGTTTCCACGCTCCCACAATCTATTTCCCTCTGTTATTCCATGAGTCAATGATGATTGAACCGACAGAGACCGAAAGTCTTGAAACACTTGACCGTTTCATCGAAGTGATGCACAAAGTTGCACGTGAGGCTATGGAGAATCCTGAAATAGTTAAGAATGCCCCTGTAACAACAGAGGTTAGCCATATTGACGAAACCAACGCTGCCAAGCACCCTGTGCTGACTTACAAAGCGATGAAAGCCAATGAAAACTGATTTAATTATAATAGGAGCTGGACCTGGCGGATATGAGACCGCGTTGCATGCCGCCAAGTCCGGTCTCTCCGTCACTTTGTTTGAAGGACGGGAGGTAGGTGGTACATGTCTTAACGAAGGCTGTATCCCTACCAAATGTCTTTGCCGTAATGCGGAAGTTGTGTCGCTGTTCAAAGATGCCGGCGAATTCGGTATCGACGATTTTCAGTTTGGGCTCGACTTCAATAAGGTAATGGAGCGCAAAGACGGAGTCGTTGGGCAATTGAGAGCAGGTGTAGCCGACATGCTTAAGCGTGCAGGCGTGAATCTTGTCAGTGGTTTTGCATCGTTCAAAGACGCTCATACTGTTGTGTGTGGTGAGGAGGAATATACCGCAGACAATATCATCATTGCATCAGGTAGTGTAAGCAAGAGTCTACCAGTTCCCGGAGCTGAGCTTGAATGCATCAAGACCTCAACCGAGATGTTATCTGTCGATTATATTCCTGAAAGCCTTACAATTATCGGTGGTGGAGTCATTGGTATGGAGTTTGCATCAATATTCAATTCATTCGGAACGAAAGTAACCGTAATCGAATTCATGAAGCAGATTCTTCCGCCGTTTGATTCTGATATCGCCAAGCGTCTTAAACAGGCTCTTTCGAAACGGGGAATAAACATTCTGACCGGTTCTGGCGTAAAGAGAATTGAACAGAATTCTGATTATGAGATAGTAGTGACCTACGAAAGCAAGGGTAAGGAGGCATCGGTCGTTTCGACAGATGTACTCATGGCGGTAGGTCGCGCTCCGCGTCTTGACGGCCTGAATCTTGAGGCGGCCGGTGTTGAGTTTACACCCAAAGGCATCGTTACGGATGAAAATATGCGTACGAATGTACCGCATATTTATGCAATCGGTGATGTTAATGGTAAAATGATGTTGGCACATGTCGCTACCTTCCAGGGACTTCGTGCCCTAAATGCAATTGAAGGCAAATGTGATACTATTGATTTCAATATCGTACCTTCAGCTGTATTCACTGTACCGGAATGTGGCATGGTTGGTCTTACTGAAGACGAATGTAAGAACCGTGGTATTGAAATATATGTCGGTCAATCATTCTTCCGTGCTAATGGCAAAGCTCTTGCACTTGGTGAACCCGACGGACTCTGTAAATTGATTTTCCGTAAGGAAGACGGAGTTTTGATTGGTGCCCATATCATGGGAGCACAGGCAGCCGACCTTGCTCAGCAATGTGGCGACATGATGAATGAAGGTGTTACGGTAGAGCGACTCCGCAATATAATTTTCGGACATCCTACTGTAAGCGAAGTAATCGTTTCAGCAGCTAATGCCTTGAAATAAAAGTTATCAACTATTAATAAAAGGAGGGCGTCATATATATATGATGCTCTCCTTCCTTTATATCAGTAAGGTTACTATTTTCTTCGCAGCGTAATTAAAGAGATTTCCGGTGTTGCACCGATACGAAACGGTAGTCCAACTTCGCCGAGACCTATGTTCACATAAAGATATTCAGGTCTATCCATGCTACCTCCCGAATAAAGTCCTCCCCAATGAGGATATTTCAAACAGGAAGGACTCCAGCGTTTATTCCCGGCCTTAACTATGAATTGCATGGCATGTGTATGTCCGGATAGAGTCAGGTCGATATTCGATATTTTTTCTGTCTGCAATTCCCAGTGTTTAGGATTATGAGTCATTAAAATCTTATATGTGGGACTGTTAAGGGAGTCTTTTGAAAACGCCTTAAATATATCTCCATATTGATGAAATGGCGGTTCTCCCCAGTTTTCAACTCCAATCATAGCGATACTGTCATTGTGGTGGTGCAGAAACACATGCGTGTTATTAAGGAGTTTCCACCCCATGCTATCTTGAAGTTGGAGCATCTTCTTTCTGTTGGCATCTTTCATTTGAGGTGTTTTCCAGGATGCATAGTCTCCATAGTCATGATTACCAAGAACTGAGTATACCCCCATTCTTGCCTTTAGGCGTGAAAGTGTATTTACAAATGGCTCAAGTTCTTTTGTTTTAACATTGACTATATCGCCGGTAAACAATATCAGGTCGGGATTGAGTGCATTGACTGAATCAACCATGGCATTGATGAATGTTGTATCATTTCCCCATGTACCTACATGTAGGTCGGACAACTGTACAATTTTCATGCCATCGAATGACTGAGGTAAGGATGACGACCGAATTTCAGTATGTGTAATTTCCAACTGATGACGTGTGACACAAGCACCCCACCACATAGCCCCGAAAGTCAAGATTGACAGCGGTATGCCGGCGTATTTACCCAGTGGCAAAGCGTGACATTTAAAAATGAGAGGTATTCTCCCGATAAATTCAAGTAGCAGATAGACGAGTTTCGAACAGTAGATAGTCAGCCACAAATATATCATCCACATTGCAGGTAACAGCGAGATATCCGGGTTGCGGCGAGGATATACTGCTATTGCAAGCAGGAGTAAAACGCATGGCAGACATGTCCATGCATATATTTTAGATGCGCGTTTGTTGTTGTTCAGACATGCATATATGCCCCAGTCAATAAGAATTCCGAGGATGAATAAAACAATTAGTCCAATAATCGGAAGCCTCATATCCTATCTTTACATATTGTTGCCGAGCATTGCCCGCAGTTTGTTTTTTAATGGATTGGCATACATCGTGAGCATCATTGAACGCAGGTACTCGTGTTCTTCGTCAGTGATGTCGGGATGGTCAATCTTTTCGACCTGGTTATGCAGATACTCTTCGAATTCTGCTTTCTGTTCATCAGTATATTTTCTGCTGAAGCGGTTCGTATTATTCAGGAGGTCGAATGCTATATAATTTATTTCAAAAATCTGGTAGCTGCGGTGTATAGCCTGGTCAATGAGAGCTCCTACGTGGCGGGCTGCAATATTGTTGTCGCGGAAGTCTCCTATTTCATCAAGTTTGGCATTAATGCGAGGGGTCATCTGAAAATGTACCCTACCCTTGAAACGGAGAAGCCCGGTTTCCATTGAGAACAGGTCATCCCGCTGCGACTTTTTGAAATCAGGATTGCGGCGTTTCATCAGAAATTCGCGAGCCTTAAGATAGTCATTGGGGTCATATTCATAAGAAATACAAACCGGCATCAGGTTGATTTCTTTAATTTTATCCATAAATAGCCCTTCACCTGCCAGTGCGAGCATTTTCACCACTGCATCCTGAGTGTGGTCGCTGCTGTCCTTGGCTCTCCCCTCTCGTTGTGCAATCCAGATGGATTGTTTCTTGTCGATTATGGCATGATGAATGTAGGCCGACAGTTTTTTTGCAGCTGCCAGAGCTTCACGCATACCTGTGTTGCGCTTCACTATGAAACTTTTGTTCAGACGAACAAGGTCTGTAATCCAATCGTAAATGAGCAAATTATTACCTATAGCTACTTCTGTAGTAGGAATATCACGCCGCAGAAACGCAAGGTTCAGAAATGAAGCATCAAGGACAATGTCGCGATGATTGGTTATGTATGTGTAATTCAGCGTTGGATTGAAAAATTTTACACCGCCTATTGAAATACCTGCCGTTGTGGTTTTTGCAAGCATTTCGAGAAAGGGAAACATGATTTGATGCTGAAAATCGTATTTATTATCAATTTTCAACAGTTCTTCAATCAGCCCGGGGATGTCTTTTTCCGGTAATGTATATTTCAATGCATTAATAAATCCGGGTTCTGCCACGAGTTGTTGCATCTTCTCGCTGAAGACAGAATCGTCATACGGACATATATCGCTGAAATTGAATTCGTCGGTCATATACAAATTTTCGTGCCGATGAAAGTTATAAGTATATTGTCTGTGGTATGCGACAAAGAGTGTCGGCAACGTGTCGCAAAATTAACAAATATTTTTTGAGAAAATTAGCTATTTGGCTGAATAGTTTTCCCAACGGCTCAATAGCTTGGTCATATCTTCAGGCAGCGTTGCTTCAAACTCCATAAACTGTCCTGTGGCTGGATGCGTGAAACCAAGTGTTCTTGCGTGCAATGCCTGTCTCGGACAAGTATCAAAGCAATTTTCAATAAATTTTCTGTAGTTGGAAGATGTAGTTCCTTTGAGAATTGAATCACCACCATAACGCGCATCGTTAAACAACGGATGTCCGATATGGCGCATGTGAACTCTTATCTGGTGTGTGCGTCCGGTTTCCAACTTACATTCCACAAGAGTAACATAGCCGAACCGCTTTAATACACGGTAATGAGTCACGGCATATTTACCTTCGGACGGGTCATCGCTGACGGTCATTCTCAGCCTGTCTTTAGGGTCGCGGGTTATATTGCCTGTTACGGTTCCTTCATCTTCAGCGAAATCACCCCATACAAGAGCATTATAAAGCCTTGATGTGGTTTTTCTGAAAAACTGATTGCCCAGGTCTGTCTTAGCCTCGGGAGTCTTGGCTATTACAAGGAGTCCGGATGTGTCTTTATCAATACGATGAACAAGACCGAGACGTGGGTCATCGACATCATAGTTGGGATTATCTTTGAAATGCCATGCCAATGCATTGACCAATGTTCCGGAATAATTGCCATGACCGGGATGTACAACCAATCCTGCCGGTTTGTTGACTACAAGCACGGTATCGTCTTCATAAACAATATCCAGGGGAATGTCTTCAGCAATGATTTCGAAGTCATATCTCGGACGGTCCATGACGATTGATATGACATCGTCCGGTTTAACACGGTAATTGGATTTTACGGAGCGGCCATTAGCCATTATACATCCTGCCTCGGCTGCTTGCTGGATACGATTGCGGGATGTACGTTCCATACGTTGTACGAGAAATTTGTCTACGCGCAACAACGCTTGCCCTTTGTCAGCTATAAATCTGAAATGTTCATATAGTTCTCTCCCCTCTGGAGTTATTATGACTGGAGTATCGCTCGTCAAATCTTGAGACAGGGAGTGCTCAGACATTTCGGTCATTTCGTTCATTCGCCGATGTAATATTCCTCTTCGCTTTTCGGGTTTTCTTCAGTTTGCTCGTATTCTCCGGTAGAATATGAATTGCCGTAATCTTCGTCTTCAGAGCTATAGTCGTAAGGTTTATTGAGTAACTGATATTCTGCATTCTGTAAAGAGTCGCGCAATTCATCCAGTCGCCCGTCGGAAACTTCAACTATGATTTTTGCATTGACCGGTATTTTCTGAGTTTTTTTGACTGTACGTCCGTTAGCAATGACTTTTACTATACAATCATTCTGTCCGAGAACGCGGACAATCTTTACATTCTTAAAGCCCAGTTCTTCCAATTTTGCGAGCCCTTGACGGAGTGAGAAACTTTTCAAAGCATCGTCGAGAGGATGCGGGTCATCGTCAATCACCACTTCTTTGGGATGAACTGCATTTATATATAGAAATATTTTACGACCGGGTTTTACCATAGAGCCGGCTCGTGGAAATTGTTCTACAACAAGACCCGGACGGACATCGTCACGATATACTGAATCCCGTATCTCTGTTTTGAAACCTGCATCATCAAGTTTGCGAATGGCATCTGAATAGTTAGTCAACTCAACAGACGGTACTTCTTTAGATTTACCATGTTTCGTGAAAATGCTGAGACTTAAATATGCAATGCACATTCCAAGAATAGCGACAGCAATGATTATCAATATATTGGCCAACACAGGGTGCCGGTCTATCATACGCCGGCTGTTGCCGGTAGGATAATGATTTTTACTTGCCATATAGGTTATTCGCTCAAATCGGGCGTAAAGTTAGCTAAAAAATAGCAACGTGCAGCGATGCGCGTCATAAAATTTTTTTGTATCTTTGCGTCTCAATTCTACCTCACTCATGCGCAGAATAATAAGTTTACTCCTGACTATGGTCGTTCTTACCGGCTGTACAGAATATAATAAAGTACTGAAGAGCCGTGATATAGACTATAAATTCGACTATGCCCGACGTGCTTTTGACAGTGAAAAGTACCTTCAGGCGTCCACCATATTGTCTGAAATAGTCAATCAATTACGAGGAACTCAAAAAGGTGAAGAAGCTTTATACCTTCTTGCGATGAGTTATTATGAAAATAAGGACTATATGAATTCCGGTGCTTATTTCAAATCCTATTGCAGCCGCTACCCGAAAGGGAAATATGTCGAAGACGCGCGTTTCTATGGCGGTTATGGCTATTATCTTGACAGTCCTGAGTCGCAGTTTGACCAGACGGTTACTCTGAAAGGGATAGAAGAACTTAAGAATTTTCTCGATTATTTCCCTAAAAGCGATAAGGTCTCACGGGCTCAACAAGCCATATTTGAGATGCAGGATAAACTGACACTCAAAGAATTGCAAAATGCACAGCTCTATTATAATCTTGGAACGTATCGTGGTAACAACTACGCCAGTGCCATAGTGGTTGCTCAGAATGCCCTCAAGACGTATCCATATACAAAATATAGAGAAGACCTTGAAATGCTTGTACTGAAGTCGAGATTTCAGGAAGCGGAAAATAGTGTCGACGAAAAGAAGACAGACCGCTACCGCGATGTCCTTGATGAATACTACTCGTTTATCAATAATTATCCTGACACAAAGAATAGAGGCGAAGCCGACAATATAGCCAAGATTGCACGCCGCCACGTTAAGGAATAATAAAAATAACACAATAAATATATTATCACTTGTAAAACATGGACTACAAGAAGACCAATGCCCCGCTCAATACGGTGACACGCGACATGATGGCGCTTTCTGAACAGACAGGAAATGTCTATGAGACTGTATGCATCATTGCGAAACGTGCTAATCAGATTGCTAAGCAGATGAAAGTGGAGCTTGACAAGAAACTTCAGGAATTTGCCGCAAATGACAACATGGAGGAGGTTTCTGAAAACCGTGAGCAGATAGAAATATCACGTTTCTATGAGAAACTCCCCAAACCCACTCTTATTGCAGCCAAAGAATACGAGAACCATCAGCTTTATTTCTCAAATCCTGCGAAAGAGCGAGACAAATTAGACGACTGATAATTCAGATAACTAAAAAATTGCAACGGGGTGATACCAATATGGTGTCACCCCGTTATAACATGTCAATCATTCTTTTAGATGATACCGCGAATTTCAGAAATATCGGTCAGATTGTTTTCTTCGCAGTACTGTGCGAGTCCGACGGCAATGTGCTCGCCGACTGCAGGGTCGATAAAATTGGCCGTCCCGACCTGAATTGCTGTGGCTCCCGCCATGATGAACTCCAGTGCATCACGGACATTCATTATTCCACCCAGTCCTATCACTGGAATTTTTACTGCTTTAGCCACCTGCCATACCATTCTTACTGCCACGGGCTTTACACATGGTCCTGACAAGCCGCCTGTGACAGTGCTCAGAACTGCGCGACGCCGTTCAACATCAACAGCCATACCAAGCAGTGTATTGATTAGCGAAACGCTGTCTGCTCCTTCTGCTTCAGCAGCGCACGCAATAGATGCAATGTCTGTAACATTCGGAGAAAGCTTGACTATGAGTGTTCTGCTGAAAGCTTCGCGTACGGCACGGGTGACCTGTGCAACACCTTCACATGTTGTGCCGAAGGCCATACCACCTTGTTTTACATTAGGACATGAAACATTTATTTCAAGTGCAGCTATTTTATCAAGAGGCTCAAGCCGGCGGCATACTTCTGCATAATCATCGATTGAGGCACCACTTACATTGACTATGATGCGCGTGTCATAATGTTTGATTTCAGGGTAAATATGACTTATGAAATAGTCTACCCCTTTATTTTGCAGTCCCACGGCATTCAACATTCCGGACGGAGTTTCAGCCATACGCGGATATGGGTTGCCTTCACGCGGATTGAGAGTTGTGCCTTTGACTATTATGCCACCGAGTTTGGCCAGGTCTGTCAGGTCGATATATTCAGTGCCGTAGCCGAATGTTCCGGACGCCGTCATGACAGGATTGCGTAGTTCCAATCCTCCGATGTTTACTTT
>CAYVNJ010000077.1:0-8230 GCA_964452865.1 uncultured Sangeribacter sp.
TCCGAGCACCCCTTTCCCGTTTTGCGAGTGCAAAGTTAATACCTTTTTCCGCCCGCTCCAAATTTTTTTGCAAACTTTTTTGTCATTAAAATACCTCAATACCCCTAACCCGTTGCTAACCACCAAAATAAATTTTTGTTAATTTTTTGACTTTTTCAAACTTCAGTTGAGAGGGAGTGGGGAAGAAGAGAAATTGAAGCGTATTTATAAAAAATTGTCTCCTGCGGCCGGATGGCTACAGGAGACAGTATTTATGAGTTCTCGGGCGTGATTAGCGCACGAGGTTACGACCCATTTCGATTGCCTTTTCGTTGAGGGGTATAAGCTTGTGATGGCGCTCGGGAAGTGACTTCTTGAGACCTTTGATTACATTTTCCATCGGCAGCTTGTAGGGCATTACTTCGAGAAGCGCACCCATTACGACCATATTGTAGGCTTTGCTCTGGCCGAGTTCCATTACGGCGTTCATAGGCTCGATACGGTAAACAGCCACGTCTTTGAGTTCGGGTACGTGGTTAATGCCGTTAGCATCGTAGATGAGGATACCGCCCGGTTTTACACGGGGAGCGAATTTATCGAGACTCTGCTGGTTGAGAGCAACGACGATGTCATATTTATCGAGTACGGGTGATGAAATTCTTTCGTCGGAAAGGATTACGGTTACGTTTGCCGTACCGCCACGCTGTTCGGGGCCGTATGAGGGCATCCAGGTTACTTCTTTGTCGTCCATGAGGCCGGAGTATGCAAGGATTTTGCCCATTGAGAGGACACCCTGTCCGCCGAATCCCGCTATGATTATTTCTTCTTTCATTGTTGGATGTTTGGAGCAGTTGGTTGGTTAGATGTTTTTAAGGTCGCCAAGAGGATATTTCTCGAACATGTGTTCTGCCATCCATTGGTTGGCTTTTTCGGGTGACATTTTCCAGCCGGAGTTGCAGGTAGCCACTACTTCGACAACTGATGTACCACGTTTTTCGATGGCGTTCTGGAAAGCTTTCTTAAGAGCGGCTTTGGTCTTGCGCACAGCGGCAGGAGTATGAACAGCCTGACGCGTCACGAGGCATGTACCGTCGAGGATAGCCATGAGGTTTGTGATTTCCAGAGGGTGACCGTTGAGGTCGACACGACGTCCGTAGGGAGTAGTGGCTGTTTTCTGGCCTACGAGTGTTGTAGGAGCCATCTGGCCACCGGTCATACCATAGATTGCATTGTTTACGAAAATCATGACAATGTTCTCGCCGCGGTTTGCTGCGTGGATTGACTCTGCAGTACCTATGGCTGACATGTCGCCGTCGCCCTGATATGTAAATACCACGTTGTGGGGCTCAAGGCGTGAAACGGCTGTCGCTACAGCAGGTGCGCGGCCGTGGGCTGCCTCAACCCAGTCAACGTCGATGTAGTTGTATGCGAAGACTGCGCAGCCAACGGGGGAAACGCCGACAGTTTTTTCGGTGAGACCCATTTCTGCTATGACTTCGGCGAGGAGTTTGTGAATAACGCCGTGTGAGCAACCGGGGCAATAGTGCATGTGGACCTGCTCGAGGAGTTCGGGAGCGGCGTAGACCTTATTTTGCTCGCAGATTATTTCGTTGATGTCCATGTGTGTTTGCAGTTATGTAGTTGGCTGTATTATTTGATGAGTTGTTCTTTGAGGGAAACGAGCACTTCTTCCGGGCTGGGGATGATACCGCCGAGACGACCGAAGTGTTTAACCGGAATGCGGTCGTGAACGGCAAGACGGACGTCTTCAATCATCTGGCCGGCGTTGAGTTCGACACAGAGGATGCCTTTCTTGTCCTTAGCGGCTTCTTCGATAGCTTTCGAGGGGAACGGCCAGAGTGTGATTGGACGGAGGATACCGATTTTGATGCCTTCTTCGGCAGCGATTTCCTTAGCTTTTGTACAGATGCGGGCGATAGAGCCGAATGCCACGATGAGGTAGTCAGCGCCTTCCACGTCGATTTCTTCCCAGCGGGTTTCGTTCTCTTCGATTGTGCGGTAACGGTCTTGCAACTGGTGGTTGATTACCTCCATACGAGAGCTTTCGAGCTCAAGAGATGTAATCACGTTGCGCTTGCGACCATCCTTGCGGCCTGTAACAGCCCAGGGGCACTGCTCGCGGATTTCCTCTTCTGTACGACGCGGACGGAATTCGGGCAGAACGACCTTCTCCATCATCTGACCTACGATACCGTCGGCAAGCATCATTACGGGGTTTGTATATTTGAAGGCAAGGTCGAAGCCGAGACCTACGAAGTCAACCATTTCCTGAACTGTAGAGGGCGCAAGAACTATCAGGTGGTAGTCGCCGTGACCGCCGCCTTTGCAAGCCTGGAAATAGTCTGCCTGCGAAGGCTGGATTGTGCCGAGACCCGGACCGCCGCGCATTACGTTGACGATGAGCGCGGGCAGTGAAGCGGCAGCGATATATGAGATGCCTTCCTGCTTCAGGCTGACACCGGGAGATGACGATGAAGTCATGACGGCTTTACCGGCAGCTGCACCACCGTAAACCATGTTGATAGCGGCAAGTTCTGATTCGGCCTGAAGTACTACCATGCCGGTAGTGTCCCAGGGCATTTGTTCTTCGAGTGTTTCGAGCACTTCAGACTGCGGTGTGATGGGGTAACCGAAATATCCGTCGCAACCGTAACGAATGGCGGCGTGCGCGATGGCTTCGTTGCCCTTCATGAGTCTAACCTCTTCTTTCATATCTGTAAAGGTGTGTGGTTTTTAGATTGTTTGGTGTAATGTGAGTTGATGATTGAAATCAATCGATTTTTACGCGGTAAACCTCGATACACGCATCGGGGCACACTGTTGCGCATGAACAGCATCCGGTGCAGTTGTCAGGATTAATCATAAAAGCGTAGTGGTATCCACGGTCGTTGACTTCGTTGGGTTGGAGTGCGAGAGTGTCTGTGGGACAGGCGACAACACAGAGGTTGCAACCTTTGCACCGGTCGATGTTGACGGTGATAGCTCCTTTAACTTTTGCCATTGTTATTAGTCTGTAGTTTGGTTTAGTCTCACAAAATTAGTTATTTTCAGCGAGGTCGGAACATCATACACCATCGTTTTTTTATGTTATACAACATGTTTTTCTGATTAACCCCGGCAATTAACAGTTTTTTTAAGCTGGCTCATGCGGGATTGCTTGTTTTTTATATACCTTTGTATTGATGAAATATGTCTGTGCGCGACCTTTGCCGTGCCCTACGGATGACCAATTAACCAAAATACATAATTTTTTCTTACATGAAGCATTTTTTACTTTCAGCTTCGGCTCTCTTGCTCGGTGCTTTCAGCATTTCAGCCGACTCTACTGTGGATATCGTGATTAAAGACATGATAGCCAACACGGAAAGAAACGGCACAAAATTAAATCCCAACCAAACCTATCAGGGTTTCAACAATTGGGAATACCATGGGTTTAAGTTTGATGTGGACCTTGAAAACGCAACCGTTAAACCGATGTACAACAAAGCCGGCGACTATCGCGTCCACGCCGGGTCGGTACTCACAGTCACCGCTCCCGATGATAGCGAAATGTCGCGTATCGTGTTCAGCATATCCAACGACGGACTGCGCCGGTGGCCTACACTGACGCCCAACTCAGGGTCGGTTGAAAACAATACCCAATCCCGCGAAATAGTCTGGACAGGCACGGCAAACAGCGTGGCCTTCACAATAGGTCAGACCGCCGACTTCGGTACGCAGGAAGGCGAAGCCGGCATCCTGCAGTTTGACAAGGTCAACATCTCCGTAGCAGGCGACCTCAATTTCTCATCGTCGCCCGTAATTTCCCCCGCGGGAGGAAAATACTCCGATTCGGTCAAGATAACCATAACAGCTGCCGAAGGTGCTGACATCTATTACACCACCGACGGAACTACGCCTACCGAAACATCGACAAAGTATACCGAACCGTTCGACATAACTGAGAGCTGCACTCTGAAAACCATTGCTGTCGAAGAAGGCAAAAACCCCAGCAATGTAGTTGAACAGACATATCAGATAATGCATGGCATCGACATTACCACGCTGCGCTCGTTCCTCGAAGACAACCCAGACTGGAACAGCACGAATTCCATTGACATCTACAACTTCAAGGGTCAGTACACCGTAGTCTACCAGAACGGCCGTACACTTTACATCGAAGATGAAACCGGCGGTCTGATGATTGGCGGACAGCTCAACATCAAATATGAACAAGGTGATGTAATCACCGGTTTCCGCGGCACATTCCGCGGAGTCAACGGCGTGCCCCAACTCGTGCCCGAAGTTGCATCTATGGATGCACCCGTCAGCCACAAAGAATACGTATGGACTTCCGCCACATTTGCCGATGTGACCGACGTCATGAATATGAACCGCCCATATCTTCTCAAATCGGTCTATTACTCAACCAATAAAGAGGCCGAAGCCGAATCATTCGGTTTCGCGGAATTCAACAACAACGACAAAGCCATCATCTACAACGGCTTCGGAAGTGCCAGCGAGTTTAATCCCACAGTCAAACTGCCGGAAGACGGATGGTATGACATCTACGGCTTCGTGTCGGGCTACACTAAAGACAACAACCTCGAAATGTGGTTCATACCCATTCGTTTTGAAGAATCGGAGGGTATCTCCGACATTGAGGACAGTCAGGTAGTGAGCCGCGAATACTTCGACATAAGCGGACGCCGCCTCACCGACACAGTCACCGGCATCCAGATAGTACGCGAAAAGAGAGCCGACGGCAGTACACACACATTCAAGACTGTTCGCTGAAGCCTCAGTCGATTGAAAAACGACGCGGGCGTTCCTCTATCGGCGGAACGTCCGCTCTATTTTCCCGGACACATACATATATATAATGTGTAATGATGAAATTTTTGTAAATTTACCCACTGAAAAATGACAGCATTCTACACCATATTGTTGCTCATCATCTCCAACGTCTTCATGACGCTGGCCTGGTACGGACATCTCAAGATGCAAGACCTCAAGTGGATTTCCAACACCACGCCATTGTTCATCGTTATAGGAATATCATGGGGAATAGCCCTGCTTGAATACTGCTGCCAGGTGCCTGCCAACCGTATGGGCTTTCATGGCAACGGAGGTCCGTTCACCCTTATGCAGCTGAAAGTTATACAGGAAGCTATCACACTCATAGTCTTCACCATCTTCACTGTGGTCTTCTTCCGAGGCGAACAACTCCACTGGAATCACTTTGCTGCCTTCGTATGCCTGATACTCGCTGTTTACTTTGTATTCATGAAGTGAACCTTTCCTCAAGCAAGATTGTTGATAAGAGGAAACAAATCAAAAAGTTTATGAAAAAGACATTATTCGGAGTCGCCGCAGCACTCCTCACACTCACAGCCTGCAGCGGCAACAAGACATGCGACAACAAATCAGCGTGCAACACAGACAAAGACCTTGTTTACAGCGGCATCCTGCCGGCAGCCGATGCCGAAGGCGTCCGCTACACCCTAACACTCGACTATGACGACAACGGCCAGAAAGGCGATTACGACCTCAATCAGGCATACCTTGGTGCAGACAGCCTCTCCACCGACGGCTATAAAGTATTGAACAGCTTCAAGAGCGAAGGCGACTTCATGGTAGAGACACGCGACGTTGACGGCAAACAGGTAAAATACCTCCGTCTCGTACCCGACGCTAAAGATTCGGCAGGCGACACTACGACACTCTACCTGCTCATGCCCAACGACAGCACCCTCACCCTCGTAGGCTCAAACCTGCGTCCGTCGGAAATGCCCGGCATGAACTACGACCTCAAGCTCAAGAAATAATCGAAAACACATAATCTGAAAAATGAGGCCGGCGCGTCAGACTACAGTCTGATGCGCCGGTATTTTATTGCACACCATCGCCAAACATATCCTGCGTAAATGTTTGGACATATCAAAAATATCACTACATTTGCAAACGGATAGGCCATTGGTCTTTTTCCGCTACATTTTATGAACTAATAGCGTTTAATGCTATTGTCTTTACTTAGAAAACTGGCACTTTTCTCAAACGGATAAGACAAGAAGCACTAAACGCCCACTGTTTTGCCATGCCTGCACGACATGGCTCATGGTGGGCTTAGTGTTTATATATCCGTTGGGTAAGCCAGTACCTCTAAGTTATATAGATACGAAAGCCCACCACTATTTTTTATTGGTGGAGGCAATACTACATTACGGCAATATTGCAACATAACCAATAAAAACTTTTAATCATTCACAATTATGTTATTAGGAATTTTAATTTTTCTAACGTTTGCGGCAGACACTATCCGTCAACTTACAAATGGCAAACTTTAAGGCAGGAGGGTCGAAAGACCGCCTGCTATTAACCAAATGTTTATAGATTAAAGAACTCGAGTAGGTCGGGAAGCTATGGTTTTCTGACCTGCTTTTATTTTTAACGGACCTCTCGCACCTACTGGAGACGTTATGCTGTCATTTCATCAGTCGGGTTGATTAATGGTATTAAGCCATTTTATAAAATTTGAGCACAAAACCTTGTCCGTAGCAAAAAGTCGTTTCTGTACAGCGACTGACAATGATTCTCCCGGTGCATCATGCCAAGACAACCAAGTATGAATCTTAGCCTTAGATTTGTGTACGACCTTAAATATACCGGAGTGAGCATGACGTTTAGAATCAATTTCCTCGACAATACTATCAGCAATTGGCAAAAGAGCATCCGTTTCAGGAATTAATTTCATCATAAAATCCTCAAGCATTCCGACATCCTTATTGTTTGGCATAATCCATACACCAATAGTTAAATCAGCCTTGTCGTCCGGTTTTACCACAAATCCGTCTTCAGGCAGCGGAGTATGCATATCAAAGGAATATTTACCACTACGTAATAGAATATCCTTAATTGACTGCCATGCAGCATCAAAATTTACATCTGCATCGATTATTACCCAGAGTTTCCGAAGTGTATTGGTTGATTTGAGATGAGTCTTTAAAGCCTTTTTCAGTTCGCTGAGACTATTTTCCTTTTTTATTTCGAAGTTTGTTGTGTCAATGCCACACAAACGACACAATTCAGGCAATACGTTGACTTCACTCTTCCCCTCTACCAATATCAATGATGACTGTTTCTCCATAGATTACCGAGTTTCAACATCACCACTAAAAATATATTCTAATTCTTCTGCGTCATCATACATTACGGCAACTTCTCCGTCTTCTCGTTTTTCCAACCGTATAAGCCGGGATATGTCGCTATTCCGAGTCACTTTCAAAAAGCTTTTAATACAATCCTGGCTGTGAGTGGTGGCAAAAACTTGAATGTTCAATTGTTGAGCTAACCTACAAATCAACTCCCATAAACTTGTCTGCACAGAATAATGCAAACCATTCTCAAATTCATCAATAAGCAAAATACCATTCTGACAATTCAGCAAAGAAAGTATAATGGTTAAGATTCGATTTATACCATCACCCATCGTGCTAAGGCGATATTTCTTCGATGAATTATCTAAAATAACAAAAGGAACCCGGTTGTCTCTTTCTCGTGGCCCACCTATTTTCAGACTACTTTCATCATTCAAAAAGTTGAGAGCTGTAATGTGTGAATCAATAATCTGTAACGCCTCTATCAGCACCGGTTCTAATGGAGAAAGAGCCACCTTATCAAATAATGCCGGATTTTTATCTCCAGTAAATTCTGCCGTCCTTACATATTCAAAAGGTATATTCCTCTCAATAGAATAAACTCTACGACTTCCTAATGGATAAATGGTTTTATTTCCATTGTATGAAATCTGCAAGCCTATACTTTGCTCTCCATCTATGATTGTATGAGCGTTTGTCAGGCTATCCTTAAGTATTCTTCTGCGTACTTCCAAACCCTCATCATCGGTCTCAATCACCTGAATTAATTCTACAAGTCTAATTTCAACGGAATTAATTGCAGAATTTATCCGTATAGGATATTCTTTAAACTTATTATAATCATGATTGTAGTATAATGACATGAAATTTTCAAGTTCCAATAACTCCGGCTGCTCGGTGTTATACAAAAATTTTGATTGTAATCCTCTGATTTCTAATAGACTTCTCATCCATGAAATATTAGCACCAGATGCCAAAATCGAAATAGCCTCAAGCAATGTTGATTTTCCTGCATTGTTTCTACCAACAATAAGGTTTACAGAACCAAGATTATCAATCTTCAGATGCTGAAAATTTTTAAAATTAGAAAGTTC
>CAYVNJ010000078.1:0-8145 GCA_964452865.1 uncultured Sangeribacter sp.
CCCAGGACCCCAACATTAAAAGTGTTGTGCTCTACCAACTGAGCTAGCGAATCATCATTGTTGCTTTTCAGTATTCAGACAGTGTCTTTCCCGAAAGGCTCTGCAAAGGTACGGTGTTTTATCGGACTGTCCAAATTTTTACGCAAGTTTTTTGTGATTATTTTTATTTTTTATTGTTAATACATTGATTGTCAGGATGTATGTGGTATTTGCGTTTTTATGGGATTATGCGCGTATTATAAGTTGATATTAGCTCTGTTCAAAATTTATTATCTTTGCAGTGAAATGCCGGAAGTTTTAAAAAATGAACGCAGTCTGAGATTTCGTAAGTTTGAACGTCTTAGGCTGCGCAGCCTTGTGGAAACCCTCTATACCAAGGGTAAGAAAATATATGGTTCGCCGTTGCGAGTCGTATGGCACATTGTGTCGGCCGATGAACTTACATCAGTCCTCTCTTCTGAAACAATTGGAGGTGTCGGGCGTGTGCAAGTCATGACAGTTGTTCCGAAACGTTGGCATCGTCGCGCGGTACGTCGTGTACTTCTTCGTCGTCGTATGAAGGAGGCTTATCGTTTGAATCGACATCATTTAAGTGAACTCTCATCGTACCTTGAAAATGAAAATCTATATCTTTCATTGGCATTCCTGTACAGCTCCGCAGAGGTGGCAGAATATGCCGTGATAGAGGAGTGTATTGTGAAAATGCTTGAAAAAATCAGCGTGAAAGAACTTGCGAAGTTGGAGGGTAAGACTAATGACGATTGACAGACTTATCAGTAGTTGCCTTTCTTTGCTTCTCAGAGGTATGATTGTGTTCTACAGACGGTCGATTTCTCCTATGTTTCCTCCGTCATGCCGATATGTTCCCACTTGTAGTGAATATGCATTGGAAGCTATCGGTAAGTACGGTCCGATAAAGGGGGTATGGCTTGCTGTAAAACGTATATGCAGGTGTCATCCGTGGGGAGGAAGCGGCTATGACCCTGTGCCATAAAGTTGACACATTTATTTATAACGGCAATGATATTAGATATTCACACTCATCATGCTGCGCCACAACCACAGGGAATAATTTCGGTAGATGTCGATAATTGGCAACCTGTTGAGGGACAGTTTTACTCCGTTGGTATACATCCGTGGCGGGATGATATGGGTCCGTCGGAAATTGAACTCTTGAGGCAGACTGCCACCCATCCGTCAGTTATGGCGATTGGTGAATGTGGACTTGATGTGAACTGGGGGGCGCCGATGTATAGTCAGATTCTTACGCTCAGGGCTTGTGTTGAGATTGCTGTCGGTGTCGGTAAGCCAATGATTATTCATGATGTGAAGAGCCATGCTCAGTTGATTGCTATGCATAAGGAATATGCTCCGGAAGTAAATTGGGTGATACACGGCTTTCGGGGTAAACCAACTGTTGCACAAATGCTTATAAAAGAAGGTTTTTACCTTTCGTTCGGAAAGCAATTTAATCCTGACACATTGCGTGCAATGCCTCCAAACAGGATATTGGCGGAGACGGACGAATCAACCGATGACATAGGTGATATTATTACATCTCTATCTGCTGTACGCGCTGATATTGATGATTTCAAGCAACTGATAGAAAACAATACAGCAGCATTTCTCAATTATCAATACGCTATATGAGTGAATGTCAGAATAAAACCATAAAAAACTCCGTATCGCTTGCGGATATGTTCAATACACCGGCACGTCGCGAAGCATTAAAGAAACTGCTTTCAGGGCGCGCCTCACAACACCGCACTGTCTACGGACTTGCAGGCTCGTCGATAGCGGTCATGTGCTGCGGATTGCCGGTTTCGCGTCACCCATATCTCATAATAGCAGATGATACAGACGATGCGGGGTATATCTACAATGATTTGCTCGTGCTTGCCGGAGAAGATGCAGTGCGTATACTTCCTTCGGGCTATAAACGGGATATTCGTTTCGGACAAGTTGACCCTCCGGCTCAAATTATGCGGACGGAAGCACTTGCATCGTGGGAATTGCCGGGGGTCAGATTTGTCGTGACATCGCCAGAAGGACTTGCGGAGAAAGTCCCCGTTAAAACGAAATTGGCAGAGAATACCCTGCAATTGCGAAAAGGCATGACTATACTTATGTCGGAGCTGGCCGACCGATTGCGCGTTTTGGGCTTCTGTCAGGTTGATTATGTTTATGAGCCCGGGCAATTCGCCCGTCGCGGGTCAATTTTCGATATATTCTCCTATTCTGCCGAGCAACCCATACGCCTCGATTTTTTCGATAATGACATAGATTCAATCCGAATGTTTAATGTCGAAACGCAGCTCAGCGAGTCGAGTGTGGAAAACGTGAGCATTACGGCAGACCCTACACTTTCAGAAGGCGCAGACGGTATCCCCTTGACTGAGTTTATCGACAAGTCCACTGTCATATTGTGTCGTAATTCTGCAAGAGTAATAGAGCGTATCCGGGAAATCTCGACAGCGCAAATCAGCGATTCAGTCCTGCTCTCGGGCGAAGGAGATGCTGATGCTATGCATCGTACCGTCGATGCAGACGTATTTGCGTCGCAGTTCAGCCAATTCAAGACACTGCATTACAGCGCTGCACCCGCTCCGTCGGAGGACACGGGCAATCATATCGACTATCATTGTTCTCCCCAGTCGTTGTACCACAAGAATTTTGACCTTCTTGCCGACTCACTGAAAAGTTATATAGCGTCTGGCTATACAATATTCATCCTTTCCGAATCAGAACGTCAGATTGAGCGATTGCGTTCCATATTTTCCGACCGCAACGAAGAAATCCCGTTTACTCCAATACCACGTACACTCCACGGTGGGTTTGCAGATAATGACCAGAAGCGCTGTTTCTTTACCGACCACCAGATTTTCGACCGCTTCCATAAATATTCACTCAAGAGCGACAAGGCTCGCAGCGGCAAATTGGCTTTGTCCATAAAAGAGTTAAATCAATTCGAAGTTGGCGATTTCATAGTTCATATCGACCATGGCGTCGGTCGGTTCGGGGGATTGGTGCGTACGGAGATGAATGGCCGTCCACAGGAATTTATCAAGCTGCTCTACCAGGGCGATGACTGTATATTTGTGTCAATCCACGCGCTCCACAAACTTTCGAAATATAGGGGTAAAGAAGGTGTGCCACCGAAAATTAACCGTCTTGGTACAGGAGCATGGAACAGAGTGAAAGACCGGGCTAAGACCAAGATGAAAGACATAGCCCGCGACCTCATAAAACTCTATGCGGCACGACGCGAACAGCAGGGATTTGCCTTCTCTCCCGACTCATATCTGCAGCATGAATTGGAAGCCGGGTTCATTTATGAGGAGACCCCTGACCAACTGAAAGCTGTCGAAGCCGTCAAGGTCGACATGGAGAATCAGCGACCTATGGATAGACTCGTTTGTGGAGATGTAGGATTCGGTAAGACCGAGGTTGCTATCCGAGCTGCATTCAAGGCCGCGGCTGACGGCAAACAGACTGCCGTCCTCGTACCTACTACCGTCTTGGCTCAACAACACTACAATACTTTCAGTCAGCGGCTTAAAGACCTTCCGGTCAGGGTTGACTTCATTTCGCGTGCACGCAAGCCAAAAGAGGTAAAACAGATATTGGCCGACCTTAAAGAGGGGAAGATAGACATACTCGTAGGCACACACAAACTCATCGGTAAGGATGTTGTATTCAAAGACCTGGGTCTGCTTGTGATTGATGAAGAACAAAAATTCGGTGTCGCAGTCAAAGAGAAACTGAAACAGATGAAAGTCAATGTCGATACACTGACAATGACAGCCACCCCGATACCGCGCACATTGCAATTCTCTTTAATGGGAGCGCGTGACCTCAGCTCAATCAATACGCCACCAGCCAACCGTCATCCCATTGTGACAAGTGTCTCAACGTTTTCGGATGATATTGTCGAAGAAGCTGTAAATTTCGAAGTAAGCCGTGGGGGACAGGTGTTTGTTGTGTGCAATCGTATAGAGCAGCTCGACGTCATGGAAAATACGCTACTCAGGCTGATGCCCGACCTGCGCATTGTCAAGGGTCACGGGCAGATGCCGGCCGAGAAACTTGAAAAGGCAATAATAGATTTTGCAAACCATGATTATGATGTGTTGCTTTGCACTACGATAATAGAAAGCGGTATCGACATGCCCAACGTAAACACCATGATTGTCTGCAACGCCCAGAATTTCGGCCTGAGCGAGTTGCATCAACTCCGAGGTCGGGTAGGACGTTCAGCCAGGAAAGCATTCTGTTATCTGCTTACCCCTCCAGGAGTACCTCTATCTCCTGTGGCGCGAAAGCGTCTGCAGGCCATAGAGAGTTTCAGCGACCTCGGTTCGGGCATCCATATTGCCATGCAAGACCTTGACATACGTGGTGCTGGCAATCTGCTCGGGGCCGAGCAGTCGGGATTTATTGCCGACCTTGGCTACGAAACCTATCAGAAGATACTTAAGGAGTCCGTAATCGAATTGCGCAATGAAGAATTTAGTGAAGAATTCGCCGACTCTCCGGTGAGCGATTCCGAGACATTTACGGCCGACTGTGTAATAGACACTGACCTTGAATTACTCATTCCTCGCGACTATGTACCTCAGGAAGGAGAGCGTATCTCTCTATATCAGAAACTCGACAATATGGAGCGCGAGGAGCAGACGACCGATTTCCATGCCATGCTTACAGACCGGTTCGGACCTGTGCCGGAAGTCACTGAAGAGCTAATCCGCATTGTACCGTTACGCATTTCCGCGTGTGCGCTCGGAGTAGAACGTCTGTTGCTCAAAAATGGTAAAATGACTCTTTATCTTGTGGCGTCGCCCGATACAGCCTATTACAAATCGAAAGCTTTCGGTCGGATGCTCCACTATCTGCAGAACAATGTGAGCCGTTGCATATTGCGCGAGGCCAACGGCAAACGTTCCGTAATAATTAATAATGTCAATACGGTACGTGAAGCTCTTGATATCCTTAAAGAGATACGGTCGCTCGATGCAGTCTGACGGTTCGGTCACATTCTGTCGAGCACTACGTAGTCATGTCCGGATAGTCGGACAGGTGTCGCAAGTCGATTGGCGTCCATCAGCACATGGCTTTCGCCCTGTGCTCTTAGTATAGTGTCTTTCAGGCATACATCGACAAGCGGCAATATTTCGCACTTTCCGGTGGATGCTGTAGCTTTTCCGGTGGAAAAATCCATACGGCTGAAACTGTCGGGCAGTATGACTAACTGTCTGTCGGGAGCGATACTATGTTTCCATACCGAATACAGCCACACATCGGTGCGTTTGGGCAACGATACACATTTCCCTAATGTAAAAGCAGGAGGATTGTTCGAAACCGTCATATCATGATATACTACACCTTCCGTACTATTCTCAATCAATTCAATTACCTCCTTAGATTCTTGAGCTATGCAGGATTGTATGTGGAGCGTATAAAATATTTGTATTGCCGATACAATTAAAATGACAGAACCTATGACAGCCGCCGGTATGCGAGGTATTCTTATTTCCAATCTCTTAGCCATTACAAAAAGAGCTATCATAGCAAAAATCTGAGCGAAAAAACCTGAACGTCCTGCTATACCACTGAATACGCTGATAATGCACCCCGTCAGGGCTGCCGCAGCATATATGCTCCAATTACTTTTCAAAAGACTCCAAAGCGTTTTTCTGCCTTCTGGCGCAAGAAGAAGCACAACGATTGCAATAACTAATATCACGACATAGAAGTTCGAAGTATATAATACCTCCAACCGATTGTCCGCGAGTGGGTTGTCGGCCATTCGCGATATCATTCCCGGTGATGACAGGCATAATGCGCATCCCAGCCAATAGGTCGCTGCAGCGGCAAGTTTCCGCTTATAACTCCGGGAGTCATGTTTCTCAGTCACAAGTTTGACAAGCATGCCGGCTGATACTGCCAAACTGCAAGACTCATGCATCATTGCAGCAATAAAGCCTATAACAATCAGCAATAAAACCGAATGGTTTTCTCGCTCCCACAATTTCAGCCACCATAGGGTCAGTACGATAGCAACAACATAGTTCAGCCAGCAGTCGTAGAGCAGCAAATCGTCATACCACGGCAGAGTGAATACCACCAGACCGATTAGCAACGACTTTGAGAAGAAAGCCCTTTCACCAAATTCTACACTACGCAACATCAGTACTATCAACCATGCATAAGTCAGACCCACGCAGATGTCTGTGAGCCACCGGGGGAGAATCGATATAAAAAACGGGGCAAGGAAATTGGCCATACGCCCGTTGGTCGAAATCCAATGTCCCACACAGTATGCCGGCCATCCAGCTGCACCGTACCTCTCGGCATAATGGTTCATTGCCGTTGAGTAGACAATATCATCTCCCACCGGGGTGTAGCATTGCATCATCAGAGCCATACATACTCCAAATACAAGGATGAACAGATTGATAGCACCGCGCGAGAGCAGCGAGTCAGAATCATATTGCAGTTTGGAGTACATCATAAACATCAGTGCTTGACTATCTTGTCGGGATTTTTCGCTATAAATTCCGCCCACGATTTAGGCCCTTTAGCAATCGTAGGCTTCTGCGATTCATAAAAGTGAGTCAGAGCCACTGCCAGAGCATCCGAGGCATCGAGCAGATGAGGCATTTTGTCGGCGGGAATGTTAAGCAGACGTTTCACCATTTCGGCCACACGCTCTTTAGAAGCCGCACCCGAACCGGTGACAGCTTGTTTTACGGATAACGGTGGATATTCTCTAATTGGGATATCGCGGGCGAGAGCCGCAGCCATTGCTACACCCTGTGCGCGACCCAACTTCAGCATACTCTGGACATTCTTTCCGAAAAAAGGTGCTTCGATAGCCAACTCGTCAGGAAGATATTGAGCTACCAATCCGCTCACTCGTTCATAGATGCGGTTCAACTTCAGGTAATGGCTTTTCATATCGCCAAGCTTAATTACTCCCATCACAATCATGCATGGCTTCTTACCCTTGACGCCTAACACACCATACCCCATTACGTTAGTGCCAGGGTCAATGCCCAGGATAATACGGTCGAAATCTTTCAGGGCGATGTCGCTCATAAATCAATGGGTTGCAATACGGTGGCAAAAGGAAGTACCTCGCCATGAAATTTCTCGAACACCCGACGCAGACGATTTTCCATTTCTACATCCTGCCATTCAGTCAGTTCAGACATAGAGTCAAAACCTAACTGCATCGACAGCCGCGAATCATCATCCTGAGGGAGAACACGCAGCAAGCTGAGCGCACAGATTGAGCCGTCGGCTTTAAGCTCGACAGCCTCTTCACGCAGCCACGAAGTAAAAGACTGTTCGACAGCCTGAGGCATTACAAAAGTTATATTTAGCAATATCATAAAAGTGCAATATAAAATCAATCGGTTTTTATTTTATTTTGGAAAGAATATCATCTGGAGACTGGTGCATCTGACTAAACGCCACAATTCTTTTTCCAAGGTCTTTGATAGAGCCTCCGATAAAGTAAACTGTATCGTCGATTATCAAAAACCTGTCATGGACATTACAACAATACTGTAGGTGGATTTCCGGATATTGAGCGTTATGTCTTTCTATATCAAGATTGATTTGGGAATTACGAGGATTTGTGAATATTGTAGCAGAAACAGCCATGGTGCGTTTGTCAAGTGTCTTCAGAACACGGTCATCAACATAATTGTCGATGAGAACTATGCGTGATTTAGCCTCTCGAACCAAATCAGAGATTAGAGAATATGCATCAAATATCTGTCCTTCAAAAAAGAAACCTTCAATTGGCTCGGTTTCCTTTGTCTCAAGGCGAGTCAGCACCTCCTCTATTTTCCTATCGGTTTCGCTCTGATGTCTTTGCAACAAAAGTTGGTGGTGCTCTATGGTTTCAAGCCTTTGAAACATGTGAGCGTTACCCATTAGGAAGCTACGCATCGTAGTGAAAGCACGCATTATCCGAATGTTAACCCCTATTGCTGTTTTAGAACGAAGTACACTACTTAACATAGCCACTCCATTCTCTGTAAACACATGGGGATTGTATTTCAGGTGTTTCCCACGACCTCCGTTTAAGGTCACAATTTGTGACCTTAAACACTCCTCCTTGCTCAATTGAAACAT
>CAYVNJ010000079.1:0-8018 GCA_964452865.1 uncultured Sangeribacter sp.
TCTTCCGGCGCGACTACGAACGTATGATTTTTTCCTCGCCCTTCAGGCGGTTACAGAACAAAACGCAGGTTTTTCCGCTGCCGGGTTCTGTATTTGTCCACAATCGTCTGACCCATAGTCTGGAGGTTAGTTCGGTGGGTCGGTCAATGGCCAATGAGGTGACGGAGCTGTTGCGGCCGAGATATTCATCGGCCGAAACTTTGTCAAAATTAGATGACATAGGCGACATCGTGGCTACGGCATGTCTGTGTCACGACTTAGGCAATCCTCCGTTCGGTCATTCCGGAGAGAAGACTATATCGACATTCTTCAGTGAAGGCGCGGGCTTGAAATATAAGGACAAGTTTTCTGCTGCCGAATGGGCAGACCTGACGAAATTCGAAGGTAATGCCAATTCGTTCCGGCTGCTTACACATCAGTTTAGAGGTCGACGTCATGGCGGGTATGCAATGACATATTCGGTGCTTGCGTCGATTGTGAAATATCCTTATTCGTCAGTATATGCGGGAGAAAGCGGGAAATTCGGTTTCTTTACTTCGGAAGCTGAGGCTTTCGGGAAGATAGCCGACGAATTAGGGATACCCAGTTTTCCCGACGGGAAATATGCACGGCATCCGCTTGTTTATATTGTGGAGGCAGCGGATGATATATGCTATCAGATTATGGACATAGAGGATGCGCATCGGCTGCATATACTCTCGACAGACACTGTGAAGCAATTGTTTACAGGATTTTTTGACAAATCGGAGGCTGCCCATGCGGCAGAGATATGCAATATGCTTGAAGACCCCAACGAACAGGTGGCTTATCTGCGCTCGCATGTCATCGGAGCACTGGTGGGTGCATGTGCCCGAGCATTTGTCAATGTCGAACCTCAGTTGCTCGCAGGAGAAAAACTGCCCCCTTTGGTCGAGCAGATTGAAGAAAAAATGGCTGATGCATATAGCCGATGCTCGCGTACCGCATGGCAACGTATATATTGCGCACCGGATGTTGTCGACGTAGAATTGGCCGGTAACCGCATAGTCACTTATCTCATGGAGCGACTCACCGAGGCTGTGATGCATCCGGAGAAGAATGCATCGCAATTGCTGCTGCATATAATACCATTGCAATACGATACCTCGTCGCCAACCGCTTACGGACGCATACAAAGCGTACTTGACCATGTATCGGCCATGACGGATGTGTATGCACTTAACCTTTATCGCAAACTCAACGGACACTCACTGCCTGCCGTATGACAAAATTGAAATTTATACTACCGATATTGCTTTGTGTGCTATGTATGACGGTATCGGCCACAGAGTATTCTCCCTCTGACCTGCGCAATCCTATGGTGGGAGAGAATCCAACCCATATCGCTGACCCGGAAGGATTGCTGTCGAGGGATGCATTTGACCGGATAGAGCAACGTATTGACGCGCTTGAGCGTAATACTTCGGTGCAGGTGGCGGTAGCTATCGTAGGTTCGACGGGTGAGCTTACGGATGCTGATTTTGCTCAGGAATTGTTCGACCGGTGGAAAGTGGGATATAAAGACAAGGACAATGGAGTGTTGCTTCTCGTGGCTGCCGATGACCATAACGTAAGGATACATACTGGTTATGGTGTGGAAGGAGCATTGCCTGATATTGTTGCACGAAAAATAATAGAACGGGATTTCATTCCGCCCATGCGTCAGGGGTCAGTAGATGATGCGGTAGAATCGACTGTGGCTGCTATAAGTGACGTCGTGTCAGACCCCGCCGTACGTGATGAACTTATGTCTGACAGGCAACGCTCGGAGGCTATGGACACTGCTGAATTGCGTTCCGCCCTGACGGGTCTGGTGTCATGCATTGTGGCTATTTCCTTTATTGCAGCTTTTATAGTTTATGCCGGCACACGCCGTAGAGCAGCTAAAGCCGGCGACCGTTATCAAGCGACTCTTATAATGCAGGGTGCGCAGAAGTCGTTGTGGTTGCTCTCTTTATTATCTGTCGGCCTCGGATTGCCTTTCGCTTTGCTCTGCAGGGCTGCGGCATCGCGGTATCGCAACCGTCCGGAGAAATGTAGTGTGTGCGGAACGACAATGCACAAGCTGAACGAAGAGGAAGATAACTCACGCCTGTCTGAAGCGCAGGACCTTGAGGAACAGTTGAAGTCAGTAGACTACGATGTGTGGGAATGTCCTAAATGTGACGCACACACCATTTATGCTTATCATAATCCGTCGTCATCCTATAGTGTATGTCCGGTTTGCCACACGCGGGCAATGAAACTTGCCGGCACACGCACCATACAACCAGCCACTCCTGGCAGAGAAGGAATAAGCGAAAAAGTATATGAATGCATGTATTGTCATCATCGTAAGAACGAACGATTTAAGACACCTCGCAAACCCTCTGTGGCAGAGACTGCTGCTGTGCTCGGAGCTTTAGGAGCAGCATCGCGCGGGGGCGGAGGCTCATTCGGAGGCGGCTTTGGCGGAGGCATGTCGGGAGGCGGCGGAGCTTCCGGCAGTTGGTGATACATTACTGTTAAAATTAGACCTGCAATACAATAAACTCTTAATTCTGAATATGTTTAGACACATTCTCGCAGCCATGTCGCTGCTTGTGCTCGCTGCCGGCTGTTCCGGCGCTGACAGCAAGAAGTCGGATAGTGAAGACACAACTTTAGAAATCACATTGCATGAGGTGAACGGTACCGCATGGATGAAAAGCCTTGATTCGTCATTAGCCAATACGCCGCAGGGGTTGATGCGTGTCGAAGTGCGTACACTCATTCCTCAAAAAATCGGAAATGCCGACATAACAGCCCTGAGGGACTCCCTGATAAGCATGTCGGGGTTTGAATCTATAAAAGACGGCAAAGGTGTTCCCGCACCGGTCGACTCAACATGGCAGATTGTGCCTGAACCTAAGGAGAAAACAGACCTTTACAGCCGAAGCATCCTTACTGTGGCGTCGATTACGCCTGAATTGGTAGTTTTCAGACATGACTGGAGCTGGTATCTCGGCGGAGCACACGGGATGTATGGCACACAGTATGTAAACTATTCTATATCCAAGGCTAAAATCATACGGCTGACAGACCTATTTAAGCCGGGATATGAAGAAACCTTGCGCAAGTTGCTTGCTGCGAATGTGCCGTCGTATATTAATTTGTATTCATCGCCGCTTGAGGTCGAAATACCCCGTAATTTCTTGATTGGAGAGTCGTCAATAACATTCTATTATGCCCCGTATGAAATAGCTCCTTATTCAGAGGGTATCGTCGCTGTGCAGATTTACCGTGATGATTTAGAGAATATTCTGAGACCTGATACCGAGTCGTACTTCGGTCCGGTCAACGACTAACGGCTGATTCTCCGCAGAGTCAGTTCCGATGATTGATATGGGAAAATAAGGCGAAGGGTAGAGTCGTCGGCAACGGTAGCTTTCACACCGCTTTGCAGCGGATTGCCGTCGGCATCATACCATTTGACATCGTATACGCCGTTATAGAATGTTGGCGTCAGGTGTGCCTTGACCATTCCGGGTTGCCATGCGGATGCATTCGTGACAGCCCCGTCAAGATATAACACAAAATAGCCTTCAGCGTCGTCCGGCAATATGGCGAGACGGTAGTCGCCTCCCATGCCGAGGCGTGTGTTGTCAAGTGCGGATGAGTATATTGCATAGTGGCCGGCAATTACATCATGGGTGTTGTCTAAAAGTCTGTCAATGTCCGAAATATCGTATGACGATGTGAGTGTGCGGCTCAGAGGAGGGCGGTGAGTCCACCGGCCGGAATGTATAGTGATTTTGCACTCTTGCGGAGCTGCTATGCCGATGCCGGATATGTCATACGGATATTTCCCGAATGAATGTTTGTGTTTCTCCCCATGGATAGTAAGCACACCATTGTTACGACTGAGCGTTATGATGGAGAAATTGTCTATATCGCATTTGTAGTCATCTGTGCTATATATATGTCCGGCATCATCGGTCATGCTGAGACGTAATATTTTGCGCTCGGCAATTTCGGGAATACCACCAGTCTGCTCTGTGAGAGATATTTTTCGCTGAAATCCTGCCGAGTCGACCAGTAAGATTGTAAATGAGCTGTGGTGTCTTGCGGGTGTTTCTATTTTCAGAATGAGCCGGAGTGAGAAATCCGATGTATCGGCAGCCAACGGCGATACTATCTGAGAACCTTCTGCAACCGGCAAACCTGAATTCGGGTCAACCGGCCACGGCTCAAACCCTGCACGACTATTCCATTCTTTTGTCGATGCTGCTGCAGTCAACAAAGTTACAGCCAGAAACAATGTTGTGAAAAGACGGGTGGCTGTCATCTGAATAAGGTCATGCAGGCTGTAACAATTCCTACCAGGGCGAACACGAGAATGATAAATCCTATCAGCTTGTTTATGAGCCACATTGTGCGTACATTAAATTTGGTGCGTACCTTATCGACAGAATATGTCACTATCCACCACCAGCCGAGAGCCCCGGCCAATATGCAAATGTAGCCCAGAATGTAGTGTGGCCAATGCATGTCGTGGTCCATGAAGTTGAATCTGGCGTACAAGCCTATTATCAGAAAGAGAATGAGAGGATTGGAGAATGTAAATGCAAACCCGGTTATGATATTTTTGCGTGCTGACACCCTGACGGGGTAGAGGGCTTGCAGTGATTTAGCCGGATTTTTTTTCAGCAGATATATTCCGAAGGCAACGAGCACAAGACTGCCTCCTATCTGTATTATGCTTTGATTCCGCTCAAGAAATCCTTCAATGAAAGAGAGCCCGAATCCGGTCAAGAGGCAATAGAACAGGTCGGATATAGCAGCACCTATTCCGGTGTATAATCCGGCTTTCCGCCCTGCGTTGAGTGTGCGCTGAATACAGAGCATGCCTATCGGCCCCATAGGAGCAGATATGATTATGCCGATGGCAAGGCCTCGCAATATGGTGTAAATCAGAATTTCCAAAACAACCTCTAAATACGGCTACCATAGAAACACGGCTACAAAGGTAGTAAAAAAAATAGTAAACAGGTGTTGTAGGCAATATTATGTCTGTGCCGACGTTATGATAGCGTGACAAGAAGATTTTATACATATTTTACCAATTGCATCAGGACATTATTGTTGCTGACTATTGTCGGTGGAATACCTTCTGCTGTGTCGGCTCAGCGTAACGACAAGATATTTAATCGTCCTTATGCCGACCAGAAACTTTGGCATCTCGGTTTTTCCGTCGGTATGCACCTTCAGGATTTGAAATTTACACACAATGGCTTTCTGACGGAAGACGGAAAGCAATGGGGTATGGAAGTGCCCGAACTTTCCCCGGGTTTCTGTGTGAATGTATTGGCTGACCTGAGGCTTCATAAATATTTGAACCTCAGATTGTCGCCTGGAATGTACTTCGGTGGTAAGACTATCGTGATGTACGACACCAATACGCAGTCGGAGGAGCGTCAGAGCCTTAAGACGGCTTATATAGTCGCTCCACTCGACCTTAAAATTTCAGGCGACCGCTATGGCAATACTCGTCCCTATGTGACACTTGGAGCTATGGGCGCTTTCGATGTCGGCAAGAAGCGCAACGATATGCTTAAATTCAAGACGGCAGACGCTTATCTGACTGTCGGTATGGGATGTGATTTCTATCTCCCTTTCTTTAAGCTCAATCCTGAAATCAAATTCTGTTTCGGCCTGACCAATATACTTCAGAAGAAGCGTCCTGATTTGGATGATGCTCCCGAAGGTATGGTTTTCACAAACTCGCTTGATAAGGTGAAATCGAACATGGTCGTGTTGACTTTCTATTTCGAATGATATGAAGAGGCCACGAAACATAGTGCGATACCTGGCAATCTTGATTGCCATAGTTGCTGTTGCGCCGAATGCCTCAGCTCAGACTGACCCGCAGTTGTCGCAATATTGGGCTATCCCCACATTCTATAATGCGGCAGCTACCGGCAATACCGAATATCTCCGGATACAAGGCGGCACACGTCTGCAATGGATTGGTATTAAAAACGCGCCCAAGAGTTTTTTAGGAGTCGCCGATATGCCTCTCCCGATTGGGAAGAAGAAAATAGGACTTGGTGTCAGCGCGATGCAGGAAAGCCTTGGTCTGTTCTCAAATCTCAATCTCGGCGTACAGGCATCGTACAAAATTAAAATGCTTAAAGGAGAATTCAGTATCGGCGTACAGGCCGGGTTTTTCAATCAGAAATTTGAAGGCACAAAGGTAGTGATGCCCGATGGCGACGATTACCATGAAGGAGCTGACGAGGGTGTGCCCACCCAGGATTTGACTGGCAATGCATTCGATTTAGGCGCCGGCGTTTTCTATACACATAAATATTTCTGGGCCGGTCTTTCAGGCATGCATCTGCTGAATAATCAGGTGACTATGTCCATGGAAGGTACAGAAAGCACCGACACTCAGGAGTACACTACCACCCTCGGACGAATGGTCTATTTTATGGCCGGAGGCAATATCCCTCTTAAAAACACGTTAATAGAAATGCAGCCTTCAATGCTTGTGAAGACTGATTTCAATATGTTTACCGCAGAACTTGACCTGAGAGCGACATACAATAATTTCATCACAGCCGGAGTAGGATACAGATGGCAGGACGCTCTGACAGTCATGGTGGGAGCAACATATAAAAACTTCTTCCTGGGCTACGCTTATGACTATCCGCTCAACAATATAGCCAAAGCCAGCAGTGGCAGTCATGAAATAATGGCCGGGTACAGGCTCAAACTCAATTTCGGTGGCAAGAACAAAAACAAGCACCGTTCCATCAGAATAATGTAACGACGAAAACAGTATGACACACATGAGATATTCAGCAGAAAAAAGAATAGGGCTTCTCCTAATCGCAGCCATTTTTGTGGTATTGCTCGGCCTGACGTTCAGCTCGTGCATGGCATCACAGCGCGGAGGCGCGGGTGGTGAGGTGACCGGTGTTGGAGGTTCGTCATTTTCAGAGCCGACTCCTTACGGAATGGTGCTTGTCGACCGTGGAGCGTATGCCATGGGTCCAGCCAAGGATGACAGCCTGCGCGGAGTCAAAGCCGACAGCAAAGGCGTTTCGGTCGATGCGTTCTGGATGGATGAGACCGAAGTGACAAATTCCAAATACAAACAGTTTGTGTTCTGGGTACGCGACTCTATTATCCGTGAACGTCTTGCCGACCCTGCTTTCGGTGGCAACGAGGCTTTCAAGATAGAAGAGGATAAAGAAGGCAATCCAATCAAACCGTATCTCAACTGGAACAGACCTATACCTTGGCGCAATCCTAATGAAGACGAATTGCGTGCTATAGAAAGTGTATACCGTACAAACCCCATCACAGGTCGTCGTGAGCTCGACCCGACGCAGCTCAACTATCGTTACGAAATATACAACCATACGGCGGCGGCACAGCGTAAGAACCGTCTCGACCCGACACGTCGCGAATACAATACCGACAAGCCTGTGCCTACCGAGACACCTGTCATATCGAAAGACACGGCCTACCTGGCTGAAGACGGCTCGATTGTGAGAGAGACCGTAACACGCCCCCTGACCGGCGATTTTGATTTCCTCAACACCTACATAGTCAATGTGTACCCCGATACTACTGCATGGATTAATGACTTCGACTATGCCTACAATGAACCATATACACGCATGTATTTCTCTCATGCCGGATATAATGACTATCCAGTAGTTGGTGTGAGCTGGGAGCAGGCCAATGCATTCTCCAATTGGCGTACTGACTATCTGCGTCGTTCCTTAGGCAAGGAAGGCGTATATGTAGAGCCTTACCGTCTGCCCACCGAGGCAGAATGGGAGTATGCAGCGCGTGCCGGCAACAGTGAGAGCATGTATCCGTGGGACGAAACACTCCCCATGGATGAGCGCGGATGCTTCTATGCCAACTTTAAGCCTATGGAAGGCGACTTTATCCGCGACGGTCATCTCATAACATCGCCTGTAGGTACGTATAAGCCCAATGATTTCGGGCTGTATGACATGGCC
>CAYVNJ010000080.1:0-7999 GCA_964452865.1 uncultured Sangeribacter sp.
AGAACTACCGACACCTTTCTTATGTGCCATATCTTGTGAGTAGTGTTTACGAGGTTATGCGTTTACGATTTCTTTTACCATTACTTTGGTGAAGTACTGGCGGTGGCCGTTAAGGCGGCGATAGCCCTTACGACGTTTTTTCTTGAAGACGAGTACTTTGTCTCCTTTTACGAGAGGTTCGAGCACTTCGCAGCTCACCTTTGCTCCCTCAACAGTAGGCAGACCTACTTTGACGTCACCGTCAGCGTCTACGAGTAATACTTTGTCGAATTCTACTTTTTCGCCCTCTTTCTTCTCGTCGCCGAGGTACTGTACATAGAGGTAGCGACCTGCTTCGGCCTTGAATTGTTGTCCTTGAATTTCTACAATAGCGTACATGCTAATAACTTGTGTATTAAGTTTTTCCGTTGGGCGGCGCCGGCTCTGCGGCGCACTTTTCCGAGCCATGGCGGTTTTTTGACTCCGCAAAGGTAACACTTTCAATTTGTTTACGCAAATTTTATAATAAAACCTATTCGCTAAGTTAGTTTATCCTCTTGTGGAAGTATATGCTTTGCCCATAAAGGCAATTCATCAACATACATTTTCCGGACTTCTCCATCTGATAATCTGAATAATAGTTTAGCGTCGCAATTGTTGATTGAATTATCATACACATAAAGTCTGTCGACCAAAGGTGCAATTATTTCACAGTTTTCAATTGATTTGGTATACCGCGATATAATTTTTCGTATCGGTACATCATGCCCTCCTTCCATAACACGTTTAGCTATTCTTGCTGCGTTAATAGACGGATGACAGGTTGATATGAAGAATATGCGAATGAAGAAACCCGCTTCTTTTGCTCTTATGAGAAAATCAATTTTATCTTCAGCTGAAAAGACTGTTTCGAATACAAAACTTACTTTGTTTTGGAGACATTGTTCTCGTAATTTCTCGCAATAGTCGGCTGCATTAAGTATTGCGGCCTCTGAATTCCAGTCTCCGAATTTTTCCTGAGCTACTTGGTCCGGATTAATATATATAGTTCCTTCAGACCATTCATGATGAAGAAATTTTTTTGTGACTGATGTTTTCCCCGACCCATTTGGGCCTGCTATTACTATTACTTCGGGTTTGCGTGATTCATCTGCCATTGAGAGCGTTATTTATGCGTTCGGCCCACTTTGCTTTTTTTGCTTCTGCATTTACATGCATTGTGTTAAAATATGTAGAGGTTGCCAGCTCCTGGCGTTCTTTTGCTTCTTGAGCAACTTCTTTCATTAGTTGAGCCAACATATCGTCGGTCGGTTCATTTCCTGAAGTAAAACGATATGTATTAATTTCTTGCTCTGACATGATTGTTCCATTTGGTTGTGATTACAAAGTTATAAGAAATTTTGGTATTTTGTATCCTCTGTTGTCAATAATTTGATGAACATGAGATAATATACGCAAACTTTTGGGGTTGTGGTGGTGTTCTTTTTTCAGATGGGCATGATGATGCCCGATAACGTTTAATCAATTTTTTTACTATGGAATCATGCATTGTTAAGAATGAAGCGTTCGATGTTGTTTCGGCGCAGAACTATGAAAAAGGTAAACCCGCATTTCGCTCACTCATGCGCAATCATCATGGCGAAACCATACTCGTGGCTCTCGACAAAGAGAGTGAATTAGGCGAGCATGTCGCTCCCGAGGATGTAATCATAACGGTTCTTGAGGGTGAAGTAGAATTCCGTGTTTTCGAATATGATGTGCAGCGCATGTCGGCCGGACAGGCTATTGTTATGGAGAAAGGTACGAAGCATTCCGTCAAACCGCTTCGCGACTCTAAACTCATGCTTGTGAAAATCAGACCGTAAATCCGAAAGGTTATAAAAGAAAAAGCGGAAGATGTCGACAACCGGCATCTTCCGCTCATTTTATGAAGTATTTGTGATTAGCGCTTAATCATAATTTTCTGACTCTTAGTGCCGCAGCGGCGTATGTAGAGGCCTGGTTCTGACGGGCGGTGGTTCATGCGCAGACCTTCGAGTGTGTACCATTCGGCTTCGCCAAATTCGCCTCCAGTTGTAATGTCATCAATACCTGAATCAGCTGTATATACGGCACGATAGGATGCTACGTCGGCATTGTCGGCGGGAGTGAAAGATATTTCCGCGTTGGCGGACTTTGCAACTTCTGTTTCTTCCCCGGAGGGGCTTATAGCCATGATTTTCCAACTGCCGTTGTTGCCATTCAACTTGATTTCACGACCGGCAAACACTAATCCATCAAATGTTTTATTAACGATTTTATGACCGTTAAGTGATACTTCATCGGATTCGTTGTCGACAAATAAGGGAACTGTTTTACCCAGATTATAGCGAGAAATTAAATGGCTAAACATGTATTCCGGGCGTTTTTCAAGGAATTCGCGAATCTTTTCTATGTATGATTCACGATTATCTTCAAAGCCATAAATCGAGGCCAGGTTTGCAAACTCTGCTTTTGTTTCATTAACCATTTCATCAAGCAATCTTGTAGTGCGCGACGGCAAAAGGAAGTCGCCGTAATATGCTACGAAAAGGTCAATCATACGGTCGGTAAATTTAGATAATGAGAGCATTTTCTTATGCATCCCTAAAGCCCATTCTTGATTGCCAAACCAGTCTTCCTGCATTTCTCCAAGATTGCGGGTCAGAAAATCAGCATAGTCTAAGTGCATGACGTAGGTATTGGCTGTGCAATCCATATCTTTTATGAACCAACGCCATTTAATATTATCTAATGGCGTCCACATGATTTTGTTATTGCCCGGAGTATCAAGATTAAACCCATAGTCATCAGCTATTAGGCATGCTGCAAAACTATCAATATCTACGACCTCTTCAATTTGTTCGAAAGATGTCGAAGGATTGTTATAAAGACTTGCTAATTTTCGAAACAATTCTTCGGATTCATCATTTTCGAACTCAGCCCAATTTTCTACCATTGCAACATCCTCGATGTCGTAATTAGATTCGATATGGTCTGTATTGCTGCGTTCGCGCAGGTCAATAAGTCCGTACGGTTTACCATTAATATAAGCCATTACCGGACGGTATGCCTGATAGTCTAATTTATTATCGGTTGATTTGCCAAACAGTCGATGCATAAAGGCATCAATTATGTGATTTGTCTGCATTACAGAGCCGCTATTACGGATACAGAATGACGGGAACTGCTTAAGACCCGGTTTGTCCTCCGGAAATAACTCCGCTGTAAATTGTTTCGTGCCAAATCGTTTGTTGGCATAAATCTTGAGAGAACGCTGAGGGTGATTACGTGAAGAATGCCCCATAATCGCCGTTTCGCCAATCTGATTTATTATTTCGGTTCGGTCATCATCTGTTCCGAACATTTCAACGTTGATGGGGCGTCGCCATTCCTGCAAATAATTATAGGTTTCACCGTCGGCTTTACCACTGCTGAGCATTCCCCTTTCGTCCGAATAAAAATCATCAGGGTCAACAGTAAGACATATTATGCCCAAAGGACTTTCAAAATCATTTACAAGATAAGTATGTGTAGTTGACAAAGGACTTAAATACCCGTCTGCCATTAATTTTGCGCGTACAGGTGTAGATTCTTTTATGTCAATGGTATACGGTATGGCAACGACATCTTCACTACTGGGCTCCCGACCATTGGTTGTGACAAGCAGCTTAGCTCCTTCGGGAGCATCCTTTGGCAACGAGATTGTCACCTCAGTGTTAGCAGAAACGATGCCACCTTTTATTGAAAACACAGGTACTCCAAGCAGACTTGATGCCTTCAAGGCATCTTTATTGGTCTGTCCGGGAGTGGAAGTCGGAAACCAACTCCATGTATCACCACCGTCAGTTGTGCGCCCGTATGACAAGTCCGGGGCAAGCATCTTTTCTAACTCGACTGTTTCAACTATTTTACCCGTTGGGTCAAACAAGTATAATGAACTTTTACTGGAATCAACACGGAATGATGCGTGTAATCCTTCTCCTACTTTGTCACAATATATAACCGCAAATTTACCAGGTTCTAATGTGCCGACTGCAGATAAGTCATATCCTTTCGAGGCTTTTTCTTTTACACCTATTTTCCAACCAGATAAATCAATTGCTGCATCTGTAGGATTATATAGCTCAACCCAAGAATCAGGATAATCGTAATCAACGAACAATGAATTGACATTGCTTTGCATTACTTCATTAATTGTCGGAATGCCGTTAGCACTGGCCGATATTGTTGCGGCAAAGCACAATGCCGCACATGCGAAATAATTTTTAGTTATCATGGTTAGTTCGTATATTTTTTGCAAATATACAACAAAACGTATTTAAGACGCAACTATCACTTGTTGTATTTAATAAAGATTAAGGAATTGCGTCAGATTTTAGAACCGGCCCAGAAGCCTACAAATGTTGAGCAGAGGGCAGCAAGAAATGTAATCAATACGTATACAAAGGCTGCACCTATTTTCCCTTGGTTGAAATATTCGATGCAGTCGAGCGAAAACGAGCTGAATGCGGTAAATCCTCCGCAGAAGCCAACCATTGTCAGGAGAAAGACAGTGTGTTTGGCTGATGTACTCAATGAGCTGTTCATAAGCCACCCTGCAAGAATGCCGATTATAAAGCATCCTAAAGTATTTATCACCCACAAGGATGTGCCGAGCCATTCTCCCTGAAACTTCAGGTTTGTACGTATGGCATGGCGGGCGAGTGCTCCTATGCCTCCCCCGACAAATACAAGTATGATATCAATGAATTCTTTCATCCGGTGCAGCGTTTTAACATTATATTAACAATCGGTAGCTTAATATGTTTACTCATCTTACCGTTTCATTTTTATAAATTTGCAGAAAATATTGAATGTATATATGAAAGCTACTCATAAAAAGTCGCAGTTTCCGGTCACCGGCATGATGTGTGCCGTGTGTGCTGAGGCTGTGCGCAAAGCCGCTTCCGATGTGCCGGGCGTAGAAGAGGCTGACGTCAACTTCGGAGCGGGAGTATTGAATGTGGTGTGGAATGCGGATAAATGTACACCTCAGGTGATAGCGGAAGCGGTGCGTTCGGCTGGATATGACATGATAGTCAGTGAAGATATGGCTGAGGCAGAGGAGGAACAGCGCCGTCGTGAAGAAGGGCATTATCGCTCGATGCTCCGGCGTATGTGGGTAGCGTGGATTATCACCATACCTTTGTGTGCCGTTTGCATGATACCCGGTGTGCATTTTGCAGGTATGGCATGGGTGATGATGATTGCTGCGGCGGTAGTCATGGCCTACAGCGGCCGCTCGTTCTATTATGCCGGTTTCCGTCAGTTGTTTGCCGGTGTGCCTACTATGGAGTCGCTTGTGGCCCTCTCGACATCGGTGAGTTTTTTGTTCAGCTTGTTCAATACCGTCTTTCCGCATGTCTGGATTTCTCACGGACTCTCGGCCGACCTCTACTATGAGGCGGCTGCAATGATTATAGCTTTTGTTCTTACGGGCAAGGTGCTTGAGGCCAGAGCCCGGCGCAACACCGGGGCAGCCTTGCGGGCTCTTATGTCGGTAGTGCCTTCGGAAGCGGCCGTGCGTCGCGACGACGGCTCGGTCGAGACGGTTGATGTGTCGGCTATTCGGCCTGGAATGACTGTGGTGGTTCGCCCCGGAGAACGCATACCGGCCGACGGTACTCTTGTGGCCGGACATTCGGCCGTTGATGAAAGCCTGATGACGGGCGAACCGATTCCGGTAGAGAAGACTGCAGGCGACAGTGTGTTTGCCGGCACACTGAATGGTCAGGGTTCGTTTGATATGAAGGTGGATAAGTCGGGTGCGGAAACCCGTCTTTCACACATAATACGTCGTGTGCGCGAGGCTCAGGGGTCGAAAGCGCCGGTGCAAAGACTTGTCGATAAAATCAGCCGGGTTTTTGTGCCGACCGTGCTTGGCATTTCGGCTCTCACGTTGATTGTATGGTTGGCAGTCGGCGGTATGGCTGCATTGCCTCACGCTTTTCTTTGTGCAGTGAGTGTGCTTGTCATTGCATGTCCGTGTGCTCTTGGACTCGCGACTCCTACCGCTATCAGTGTGGGGGTTGGCCGTGGTGCGGTGAACGGTATCCTGGTGAGGGATGCGGAGGCTCTCGAGCTTTTCTCGCATATCGATGTGGTGGTTTTCGACAAGACAGGTACTCTGACGCTTGGCGAACCGTCGTTGACCAAGTTGGCCGTAGCACCCGGCGCTCCGGAAAATTTTGTTGCTGCCGTCGCATCGCTTGAGCGGGTTAGTGAGCATCCGTTGGCTCAGCCGTTTGTCAGCTATGCCGATGCTGAAAAACTTCCTGTTCTTGCTGCTGAAAGTTTCAACTATATTCCCGGTCGCGGAATAACTGGCCATGTAGGCGCACTTGACCTTTGGGTAGGCTCTAAACGTATGGCTGAAAGTCATTCGGCTGTAGCGGCAGGCGAACTGGCGCAAGTAGCCACCCGTGCATCTGAGAACGGACATGGAATTGTATATGCCGGCATAGGAGATAGTGTACTCCTTGTGGCGGTAGTGGCCGATACTCTGCGTAGCGATGCTGCCGAAGCTGTAGCTGCCTTAAAGTCAAGAAATATCGAACCTCTGCTGCTGACGGGCGATGCCGATGCTTCGGCGCGTCATATAGCATCATTGTGTGGCATTGACCATGTTGTGTCGGAAGCATTGCCTTCGGACAAAGAAGCAGAAATTGATAGACTTCATAATGAGGGGAAGCGTGTGGCTATGGTCGGCGACGGCATCAACGACACTCAGGCTCTTGCTGCCGCGGATGTCTCTATTGCCATGGGGTCTGGCTCGGAGGTTGCCCTCGAAATAGCTCAGCTGGCGGTGACAAACGGACGTCTCACGTCGATACCTGGAGCTATAGGGCTATCTGCGGCAACTATGCGCACGGTGCGTGAGAACCTGTTCTGGGCTTTCATATACAATGTCATAGGTATTCCTATGGCTGCCGGCGCGGTATTTGCGTGGCTTGGCTTCATGCTCAATCCGGCGGTAGCTTCAGCAGCCATGGCTGCATCTTCCGTGTCGGTGGTGCTTAATTCGTTGCGTCTGCGCACGCGGAAGATTGCTTTCATACGTAAATCGAAATGATATGTCACATCAGAAAAAGACAATCTATGAACTGACCCGTTCGGAAGATGCCCGCCGCAGGTCGGAGCGACCGATAGTATTGGTGGCTGATAATGTTCGCTCAATGAATAATATCGGTTCGTTTTTCCGGACTGCCGACGCGCTTGGAGCACATTCGGTCGTATTGTGTGGAATAAGCGGACGACCGCCGCATCCGGAGATATACAAAACGGCATTGGGTGCCGAGGAGAGTGTTCCATGGATTTATGAGCATAACTCTGCCGATGCTTGCCGGCAGTTGAAGAGCGAAGGGTGGACATTGTGTGTGCTTGAACAGGCACATGGCAGTGTGTCGCCGGCGGATTATCGTCCTGCCCCTGAAGAGAAAATAGCATTGGTAGTGGGCAATGAGGTCGAGGGTGTCAGTCAGGAGATAGTAGACATGGCGGATGTCGTACTTGAGATACCTCAGTGCGGAGTCAAACACTCGCTCAATGTCAGCGTGTCGGCAGGTATAGCCCTGTGGTCAATACTTACGGCATGAAAAAGTGATGACGCATACTGCACCCGAGGTGAGTAATGCGTCATCGTGTAGAATAAATTGTCTTGTGTTATAGTCAGGATATCTCCTCTTTTGCTGCAAATTCCATAAGGTAAGCTTTGATGAATTCGTCGATTTCGCCGTCCATTACACCGTTGACATCAGATGTCTGATAATTGGTGCGATGGTCTTTGACACGGCGGTCGTCGAACACGTAGCTGCGTATCTGGCTTCCCCATTCGATTTTTTTCTTGCCGGCCTCGATTTTGGCTTGTTCTTCAAGGCGGTGGTTCATCTCCTTTTCATACAGAATCGAGCGCAGATGTCGCATGGCATTCTCCTTGTTCTTAGGCTGGTCGCGGGTCTCG
>CAYVNJ010000081.1:0-7945 GCA_964452865.1 uncultured Sangeribacter sp.
TTTATTTTGGAGAACCGGCCGGGATTAACCCAGCGAGTTTATATGTTTTGCCAATTTGCTCTGCAGATTGGACGCTTTGTTCTTGGAGATGATGTTTTTACGACCAAGACGAAGGATAAGGGCTACGGTTTTGTCGTAAGCTGCCTGTGCTTCGGCTTTGTCTGTCATCTTGCGGATACGACGCACGAGTGTGCGTGAGGTCTTGAGCCAGTAGCGGTTTTCCAGACGGCGCTTCTCTGCCTGACGTATTCTCTTTTCTGACGATTTATGGTTTGCCATTTCTGTTTGGTATCTCTTTTATTCTTTTGCTTTGTCAACCACATGGGTTGCTTTTGCGAGTGCAAAGTTAAGGCGCTTTTTTTATTCCTGCAAATTTTTTCGAAAAAATTTTTATCCCGACGTGTATTTTTTATTTCTCAGCCCTTAATTTTTGCGCCAGAAGACGCATCCCCTCGGTGGCTGGTGCCGCTATAACTTCCACTCCTTCAGGAGTTACCGCAGGTCGTGGGTCTATATAGTAGACTGGTGTGCCGGGGCGGACGCAATTTATCAGTCCGGCAGCAGGATATACCTGAAGCGATGTCCCTATCACTATGAAGATGTCGGCCTGGGCAGCCAAATCCATGGCAGGAGCGATATTGGGCACGGCTTCGCCGAAGAATACGATGTGCGGACGCATGAGTGCACCGCTGCTCCCGCGTGTGGCCGGGGTAGTATCGGGATGCGCGGGGTCGATTGGCTCTATATCGTCGGGATTGTCAACCGCGCGCATCTTCATCAGCTCCCCATGCAGGTGCAGCACGCGGCTTGACCCGGCAGCTTCATGAAGATTGTCCACATTCTGGGTGATGATGTCGACATCGAAGTCGCGTTCGAGGTCGGCAAGGATGCGATGCGCCTCGTTGGGTCTGACGTCAAACAGCTGCCGCCGACGGTCGTTGTAGAACCGGTGCACCAGTTCCGGGTCGCGGGCAAACCCTTCGGCCGAGGCAACCTGCATCACGGGATAGTTCTCCCACAGGCCGTCGGCATCGCGAAACGTTGATATGCCGCTCTCGGCGCTCACCCCGGCACCGGTCGATACCACTATATGTTTTCTTCTACTCATCTGTGTAATTATTTATATTATATATATGTGAAGGCCGCCGCGGAGTTGAACCGTGGCGGCCTCTTATCGGTTAATTACGCGCTATTGCGTGCGTAGATTATTTTCTGATGATAACCTTGCGGGCCTTTGTGCCACGTACCTCTACGTAGATGCCTGCGTCGAGACGGTCAGCACTTACGGCACGTCCGTTGAGGTCGTAGTAGCGGGCGGGAACATTCTCAGCCTCGATAGCCTCTACACCCACCTTGTTGCCGTCGATGAAGAAGTTGCGGATTTCCCATGTGTCAGCACCTTCTTCTGAAGAAGCATACTTGAAGGCAACCTCAATTTTCTTGCCTGCGTATTCCTTCAGGTCAACAGTTCCTGCTGAAGCCCATGTCCACTTGTTGTCAAGTTCTGGCCATGCGGGTATTTCAAGTACAGTCCAGTCGGCTGCACCCTCTTCACGAACGCAGAATTTGCAGAGGTCCTTGATTGTTGTCTGGAATTTGCAAGCCTGCTCCCATGTAGCAGTAGCGTCTTCATATTCTGTAAGGTCGATTACAGGGCTGATAGCATAAGCCTCGCCGACAAGAGCTTTCTTCTCTTTGCTGTCGTATGCTGAACCATTGAGGTAGTACGCACCTTCGAAGTTTTTCCAATTCCAGATAGCATCAATACCTTCGGGCAGGGTTACATTGGCAAATGTCCAGTCGCAAGTAGTCGATGTCGCGAGCAGACCTGAGTATGCATGCTTGTCATCTACCGGAGGAGTTATACCGCCCTCTGTTTCGCCGTCGATGTAGAAGTTGCGGATTTCCCATGTATCAGCGCCTTCTTCTGAAGAAGCATACTTGAAGGCAACCTCAATTTTCTTGCCTACATAGTCTTTCAGGTCAACAGTACCGGCTGAAGCCCATGTCCACTTGTCGTTCTTTTCGGGCCATGCGGGTATTTCCATTACGGTCCACTCTGTAGCGCCCTCTTCGCGAACGCAGAATTTGCAGAGGTCCTTGATTGTTGTCTGGAATTTGCAAGCCTGTTCCCATGTAGCTGTAGCAGTCTTGGCGTTGGTAAGGTCAATCACCGGACTAACGGCATAAGCCTCGCTTGCAAGAGCTTTCTCTTCTTTGCTGTCGTAAGCCGAGCCATTGAGATAGTAAGCGTTGCTGAAGCTCTTCCAGCTCCAGATTTCCTCCATACCTTCAGGCAGGGTTACGTTGGTGAATGTCCAGTCGCAAGTTGTTGCTGTGGCGAGCAGACCGGCATAGATGTGGTCGTCGGTGGCGGGAGGAGTCACAGGGCCTGGGTCTTCACCTGGGTCAGCTGCTTCGGTAGAAATTACAACAGAGCTGAACTGAATGTTGGGGCTCTTGGAGTCTGCACCTTTTGTTGAAGGGATGGTGAATGTCACTGACTCCTGGATGACTTCAGTTTCCGGAGCATTCCAAATCAAAGTCTTACCGTCGGCTGAGATAATGAATGAACCACCTGCCGAAGATGTAATCATGTTGTTGGCGTCAAGGCCCTGATATTTTGTCAGGTTGAATGTGATGCTCTGCATGTTGAAGTCAGCATCGTTGCTGATGGTCATCGAGCTTTTTGCATAAACACGAATTGTACATTCGTCTGTTTTGCTGGTGTAGTACGCCGGTTTGGTCGAAGCACCGTTTTCTTCAAACGAGAAGCTGAACGAACCGAGTTCGAGGCTCTGCAGCGGCTGATAATGCGCATAGACAGATACTTTTGTTGCATCGTCCTTATCGTAGGTAGTTTCGACGTAAGTACCTTTGATGTTTGTAGCATCCTTCACTTCAAATGTTTCTGAAGCGGCATTGGCAGCGAAGCCGACAGAAGCTAACATTGCCAAAGAGAGTAATGATTTTTTCATAGGCTTATTAATTTACAGTAAGTTTATTATTGTTTTGGTTAGGGGCAAAGTTATGAAAAAATTTTGAGTTTTCGAAAAAACCTCCTAAAAAAAGAAGAAAGTCAATATAGTTCGGAACAAATCATCCGAAAAGTTCGGAGTAAATCATCCGAAAAGTTCGGAGCTGATTGTGCAAATAATTGAAACTCATTATCTTTGCACAAATTTTCCAACGAGATGAAAAACAAACTGTACAAACCACGTATAGCTGACCAAATTTTAGAGCAGAAATTAAGAATAAGCGGTGCAGTCCTTATAGACGGGCCAAAATGGTGCGGAAAAACATGGACGGCTCAAAATCAGGCTAATAGCGTCATTTATATGCAAGACCCTGACAAAAGGTCTTCATATATAAAAATGGCACAAACTATGCCTTCATATCTCTTAAGAGGTGAAAAACCACGATTGATTGACGAGTGGCAAACAGCAACAGTACTTTGGGATGCCGTGCGATTTGCAGTAGACAAGACTCCGGACAAAGGCCAATTCATACTAACCGGCAGTGTTATAGTAGATGACGATGACTCAATATTTCCAGATGAAAAAATGCAACACACCGGCACAGGCCGCATATCACGCATGCGTATGCGCCCTATGAGTCTATATGAAACAAACGAGTCAAACGGAACAGTGTCCCTAAAGGAACTATTTGACAGACAGGCGGAAGAGGTAACTTCGATTAGCAACCTCAATATTGACGATTTAGCTTACGCCATTTGTCGCGGTGGCTGGCCCGCCACACAACACATGCACAAAGATGATGCTCTCGAAGTCGCAAAAGATTATATAGACGCAGTATGCGAAAGAGATGCATCTGCCGTCGACAAATCACAAAAAGACCCTGACAGAGTCAGAAGTGTTCTTAAGTCGTTGGCAAGAAATATCTCGACAATGACAACAGACCGCACCATAATGGGCGATGTAAGAGCCAATGACTCTTCAATAACCGACAAAACATTAGCGATATACCTGCGCGCACTAAGACGGCTTTTTCTTATTGAGAATGTTAAGGCCTGGCAGCCCTCACTACGTTCAAAAACGGGTATCCGCACATCAGATAAACGACAATTTGTCGACCCATCTCTTGCAGTTGCAGCAATTGGAGCAAGTCCACAATCCATATTGGACGATTTCAAATACTTCGGCTTTCTCTTTGAATCTCTTTGTGTACGCGATTTGCGAATATACGCCGAACCATTGCGAGGTTCAATCCGACATTATCATGACCACAACGATTTGGAAGCAGATATAATCATTACGCTACCTGATGGAAGATGGGCTGCGGTAGAAGTAAAACTCGGAAGCCGCGAAATTGAAGAAGGCGCGTCCAATCTTAAAAAACTGGCCGCAAATATTGACACCAACAGGTTTGTGAAACCATCATTCCTTATGGTATTGACTGGAGGCGAATTAGCCTATCGGCGAGAAGACGGTGTCTATGTCATACCTATTGGATGCCTAAAAGATTAATAAAAAAGAAGAAAATATACGAAGAATAGAAAAAAGGGTGTATATTTGCGGAGAAATACACATCTAATCAATCATCAACAAAACTTAATCAAGTATGAAGAAATTTTTACTCACGGCGTTTTCAGCCTTAGCGCTCACCTTTGGCGCACAGGCTCAAGACACCTATGTCCCGCTGACTGATGCCAGCCAGCTGACCAACGGCACTGAGTGCATAATCGTTGCGAATGACGGTGCAACGACTCCTGTTTATTATGTAATGAGTACTAACCAAGCTACAAACAACCGTACTGGTGCAAAAATCGACGTGAATCCAGACGGCTCTATTACTATAGGAGAAAACACACAGGTTATATATCTTGACGACACCTGTGTAACCGGCTCATGGGTACTGAAAACTGCTGCTGAAACTCAAAAATGTCTAAAAGGGGGAACTGCGTCAAAAAACCAGTTGACTACAGCCACCGCACTCCCTACCGCCGCTGGTTCAAGCACGTGGAAAATCACCATCGCTTCAGATGGAACGACAGACATCGTAGCAGAACTTTCCGGTGGTCGCAACAATCTTAGATTTAACCCTAATAATGGTAATCCCATATTTGCTTGTTATTCAACTGGGCAGATTCCGGTCACTATGTATGTCAAGAAAGGAGAGCCGACCGTTACTATGACTCCCGGTTTCGAGGGTTATGTTGGCGGAAAAGGCATTTGGTGGGATGCTACCAACGTTAAGCTCAACCTTGAGGAAGGCGCTGTGGCATACTACACCACCGACGGTACAGAGCCTACTCTTGCCTCAACTGCATACGACGCCGCTACCGGCATCGCCATAGCAGCTGCTACAGAAGAAGGTCAGACAATGACCATCAAGGCTGTTGCTAAGAAAGGCGACCTCGAAGTAAGCCCCGTGGCCGAACTCGTTCTGACAGCTGCCAAGCCCTACAAATATATTGCTACAACCCGCGTTATCCCCGGTGTACCATACCGCTGGATAGTCAATGCCGGTACAGCGGAAGCTCCCGACTACAAAATCAATACACAGACAGCCACCGGTGGTTTTTATGTATTGACCGAACAGGTAGAGTTGACAGACGGTTCGTTCACAACAGCTGACAAATCTAACGCAATCACATTCACCGCTACAGAGAAAGAAGGCGAATACCTCATGCAGCAAGGCAACGGTGAGTATCTATTTATGGATGAGTCCCACAACTCCTTCAATCACACTTCTGAAGCACCTACTACCGACATTGCTCTCTACAACAACTATCTCTGGACAGTAACAGCCGAAGAAGACGGAACAGTCAAGATTGCCAATGTGGGCCGCACATATACAGCGGATGATATTACTGCCGGTATGTATGCTCAATATTCTGTACAGTATAAGAGCTTTGCTTCCAGCGACCCTGCATACGGAGGTGTCCTTCCCGCTCTTTATGCTCCAGAGGAGATGCTCGTTGTCGACCCCGAACTCACATTCCCCGAAGGTGAAGAACAGACAGTTAAGGTTTTTGCATTCACTACAATCGACGCAGCCAAGGCCACAACCGAAGGCTTCAGCGGCAACATTTCATACGCCGTACTCGACAAGGAAGGCAACGCACTCGCTCAGGATGAATACTCACTGATGATTGCCGACGGCATGCTCAACGTTCAGTTCAAGAAAGCCGGCACATACACAATCGTAGCAACATCTGAAGCTCACGGACTCTTCCTCGCCGGCCGCGCAGAGACTAAATTCATCGTCGAGAAGATAGCCACCGAAATTGCTTTCGCTCACGAGAATTTCTACGGTCAGGTAGATGTCGAAATCACTACACTCGACCAGGCAGTCGTAACACTCAAAGACTATGAAGGCACTGAAACCTACAACGGTACAGTGACATACGAACTCTCCGGCGAAGGTCTGACAGCCGACGACTACACATTCGACCTCACAGGCAATGCTCCCAAACTCACCGTCAAGAAAGAAGGTGTATGGACAATGACAGCCACCGCTCCCGCCACCGACGCTTTCGAGGCTTCAAGCACTACAGCCACTGTCACTATCACAAAACAGCCGGTAGTTGTACCCGCAGAACCCGTAGCCAAAGTAGGCGAGACCACACTGACCACAGACTCTGAATACGAAAGCGAAGAAGCTGTTGAAGTAACTCTGACTTGCGAGACAGAGGGTGCGAAGATTTACTACCTCCTCACCCCGGCCAACGCTGTTGAGCCTGAGGCAGAAGCTGAATTCACACTCTACTCAGAACCGATTAAGGTTGAAGCTACATCAACACTGAAAGTTTACTCAGAACTCGACGACATCAAGAGCGAGTCTAAGACATACAGCATTCAGATAGCACCTGCTGCTCCCGCCGCTCCCGTAGTACGCGTAGGCGAAGACATCCTCACTACAGACAAAGCTTACGAAAGTGAAAAAGCAGTAGAAGTGACACTGAGCACAACAACCGAGGGCGCAAAACTCTACTACCTGCTCACACCAGCCAACGCACCTGCTCCGACAGAAGAAGCTGAATACACACTCTACGAAGGCGCAATCAAGGTTGAGGCAACATCAACACTGAGCGTATATGCCGAAAACAATGGTGTCAAGAGCGAAGTAAGCACTTACACCATCGAAATCAAACCGGGCTTCGTTGCAATGACAATTGCCGACCTTGACAATGCCGAGGTATACTCACTCCAGGGCATGCGCGTTTCACGTCCTGAAGCCGGCAAAATCTACATCATCCGTCAGGGTGGCCGCACATACAAAGCAATCGTGAAATAATCACTACGCTTCATAAAATTATCCGGAGGGGGCAGTGCCACGAGGCATCGCCTCCTCTTTCCTTATCAGTGCTGCTTCATATATTCCAAAATATGATTATATTTGCAACCGTGGTTGAATTGACCACGGTTGCAAATAATTTAAGCACTGAAGTTTTTTCAAAACATCAACATCAGAAAAATCTAAAAACCGACAGTATAAATGGGAAAAGTAGTGATTATCGGCGCAGGTGGCGTCGGCACAGTGGTGGCTCATAAGTGTGCCGCTCATCCCGAGATTTTCTCGGAAATAGTGATTGCTTCGCGCAACAAGGAGAAATGCGACCGCCTTGCGGCAAAACTCAGTCATCCGGCTCTTTCTACCGACCAGGTAGATGCCGACAACGTCAGCGAGATTGTCGAACTGTTCAACCGCCACAAACCCGACCTCTGCATCAACGTGGCACTACCATATCAAGACCTCACAATCATGGAGGCATGCCTGCAGTGCGGAGTCAACTACCTCGACACAGCCAACTACGAACCTAAAGATGAAGCTCATTTCGAATATTCATGGCAATGGGCCTACCGCGAACGCTTCGAAAAAGCTGGTCTGACAGCTATCCTCGGCTGCGGTTTCGACCCCGGAGTATCAGCCATTTTCGTGGCATACGCAGCAAAACACCACTTCTCAGAGATGAGATACC
>CAYVNJ010000082.1:0-7441 GCA_964452865.1 uncultured Sangeribacter sp.
ACGACCTACGGAACCACAATCCGTCGCTCTAACCAACTGAGCTACATTCACCATCTGTGCCTCCCTTTCCGAAAGGCACTGCAAAGGTAAGCATTATTTCTTAATCCACAATAACAACTGCGAATTTTTCTTAAAAATTTTTTTAGCGACACGTCTACCTTTGTATTATGGAAATAAATCTTTAATTTTGCGCGCAGGTTTTACACTCCGATATAAGAGCAGACGCACCCAACAATCATGTCGCTGACAGACAATAATTTAACCGAGCACATCACCCATACAGGTGTGATACGGCGGATTGACTTATCAACCCGCATTGTAAGTGTGGCTTTAGATGAAAGCCGCAACGAGTGTCCGTCATGCCCGGCTGCTGTAATCTGTTCGGCAGCGAAAAGCTCCAATATCATGGAAATCGCTGCTGCCAACGCGGCTATATTCCACACTGGTCAGCGAGTGAAGATAACAGCCACCGAACAGATGCACAAACGTGCAATAACACTACTGACATTTTTACCATGCATAGCTCTGATTGCGACTATGGTTGCCGTATTTCTTATATGGCATAACGAATTAGCCGCTGTACTCTCCGGCATAGGCATGACTATAGCGTTCTTTATCCTATTATTCATTTTCAGAAACAGAATAGCCAAAGATTATAATTTCATCATCACCCCAACGCAATAATGAACATTGTCTTTCTAACTATTGGCATCATGACCGCATTAGGCCTGATAGCCGCACTCATACTATATGTAGTGGCAAAAAAATTCCATGTTGCCGAAGACCCTCGAATAGCCGAGGTCGAGGAACTCTTGCCCGGAGCTAACTGCGGTGGATGCGGACAGAGCGGATGTCATGCTTTTGCCGTGGCATGCTGTGGTGCAGACACACTCGAAGGTCTTAACTGCCCCGGTGCGGGTGCGGAAGTAATGGCTAAGGTGGCCGACATAGTAGGACTTGCGCCTGTCAAGACAGAACCTAAAGTGGCGATAGTACGCTGCAACGGTGCATGTTCCCTACGTCCGCAGACAAGCGACTACGATGGTGTACGTTCATGTGCAATTGAGGCTGCTACTTTCTCTGGGACTACAGACTGTGCATACGGATGCCTCGGATGTGGCGACTGTGTGGCTGCTTGCCCGTATGACGCCATACACCTTGACAACGAAAGCGGCCTGCCTGTAGTTAACTTCAATAAGTGTGTAGGATGCGGCCGATGTGTGGCAGCATGTCCGCGTAGCATTATCACACTCGCACCTGCCAACAGCGCCGGGTCAAGAGTGTGGGTTGCCTGCATGAACCATGATAAGGGAGGAATTGCAGCAAAAGAATGTGAGGTGTCGTGCATCGGATGTGGCAAGTGTCTGAAGGTTTGCCCCGTCAAAGCTCCTAAAATTACCAACTTCCTTGCTGAAATCAATCCGCAGCTCTGCACCGGATGTCTTGAATGTGTTGAGGCCTGTCCTCACAACACTATATTATTCAGCGAAAAGAATTCTGCTCATATCTCTAAGAAATAAAAAAGTCGATTTCATTTCATCAGATGAGAACATTTAGGAAAGGCGGTATTCATCCGCCCGAAAATAAAAATACACACTGCCCGGAATTACGTCACATCATTCCCGGCGCTGACATAAGACTCATGATGAGCCAGTCAATAGGCGCTCCGGCCAAACCGATAGTGAAAGCGGGCGACCACGTGGAAAGATTTGACATCGTGGCGGAAGCCGGTGGATTTGTCAGTGCACCCATACATTCGCCTGTGTCCGGAACTGTCAAAAAAATAGACCGCGTACGAAATGCACAAGGTTATTGGGATGAAGCCATTATAATCACTCCGGACAGCACACCTGAAATACATCTTGACGACACTCCCGAAACACCCGGTAAAGCTGTCATAGATGCACGGCTTGCCGAAATGTCTAAAGAAGAAATCATCAATGTAATAGGTTCATGCGGAGTGGTTGGTCTGGGTGGAGCAACTTTCCCAACCAAAGTAAAATTCTTGCCTCCCGAGGGAATGACCCCGGAAGTGCTGATTATAAATGGTGCCGAATGTGAACCGTATCTCACTTGCGACGATACTCTGATGCGCCGGCGTCCGATAGAAATCATTGCCGGCGTCCGCTTTATGATGAAAGCCGCTGCAGTGAGTCGAGCCATAGTCGGTATAGAGGCCAACAAGCCGGACTCCATTAAGGCATTGAAAGAGGCTGCCGCCGATTATCCTGAAATAGCAATCGAACCACTCAAGACCAAATACCCGCAAGGAGGTGAGAAACAACTCATCTTCGCCCTGACCGGCAAGGAAGTGCCGACTGGCGCGCTGCCGGTAGCCACCGGGGCTATCGTTGACAATGTGGCAACTGTTTATGCAGTATTTCAGGCCGCCATGTTCAATCGCCCACTCGTTGAAAGAATAGTCACGGTCAATGGCCCGGAGGTCAGTGACTCAGGAAACTTCGTAGTACCTTTCGGAGTATCACTGGACGAAGTGATAGAAGCTGCCGGTGGCATGCCTGCCGACACAGGCAAAGTGTTGGCAGGAGGCCCGATGATGGGTCGCGCGGTATCTCATACCGATGCTCCTGCTGTCAAAGGACTATCAGGGCTCGTACTTCTTCCGGAAAATCAGAGTCACCGACTACCCTATTCTTCATGCATCCGATGCGCCGCATGTGTCGAGGCATGCCCAATGGGTCTCGAACCTTATCTCATAGAGCGACTTGTCCGTTTTGCCGACACAGACAGTATCAATGCAGCAGGTGCAATGTCTTGCATAGAATGTGGCTCGTGCAATTATTCATGTCCGTCAAACCGTCCTCTGCTCGACCGCATCCGCCTCGGCAAACGCCGTGTGGGCGATGCTCTTAAAGCTAAAAAGAAATAACATACCCGCGATATGGAAAACAGACTGATTGTATCCTTATCTCCACACATCCATGCACGCGACAGTGTAAAACGCCGCATGTGGAATGTGGTCATAGCTCTCATGCCGGCGCTCGCAGTGGCCATTTGGGTCTTCGGCATCAACGCTTTAACCGTCACTCTGATAAGTGTGGCCGGATGTTTATTTACAGAGTGGTTCATTGACCGTTTCATGCTGCACCGCCCGTCAACCTTGACCGATGGTTCAGCTTTGATTACCGGGCTTCTTCTTGCCTTCAACCTCCCTTCTATCCTACCCTGGTGGATGGTCATCATAGGTGCTATAGTTGCCATAGGCATCGGCAAGATGTCTTTCGGCGGCCTGGGCCACAACATCTGGAATCCGGCTCTCGTAGGCCGCGTATTTCTCTTGCTTTCCTTCCCGGCTGCAATGACAACATGGGATGCCGACGTGACATCAGGATTTCTTCATGCCACATCAGGAGCGACAGTAAATGCTTCATCTGGAGCTACTCTGCTGGCCGAACTCAAGACGGTAGGACACCATGTAGGCTGGGAACAGATTGATTGGCTCACTGCCGGAATGGGCAATATCAACGGTTCGCTCGGCGAGGTTGGCACATTTGCCATTCTGCTCGGTCTCGCATGGCTGCTTATTACGCGCACAATCACATGGCACATACCGGTCAGTGTCCTCCTCGGAGCTGTACTGACCTCTTGCATAGTAGGCGCAAATCCTCTTGTGGAACTTGTTGCCGGCGGCATGATGCTCGGAGCTGTATTTATGGCTACCGATTATGTGACATCTCCCATGACTCACAAAGGACAGATAATATACGGTCTGCTCATCGGAGCCCTTACTATAATAATCCGCTGCTTCGGCAGCTATCCCGAGGGCATGTCGTTTGCAATCCTGCTTATGAACAGCGCCACACCTCTCATCAACATTTATTGCCGCCCGAAACGTTTCGGAGAAAGGAGAGTCGCAAAATGAAAACGATGAAATCCACATTGGGCAACATGTTGCTCTCGCTGGGCCTGACAACTCTTATTTCAGGAACTGTAATAGGCGGTGTATACTATATCACCGCCCAACCTATCGCACAAGCCACCGCTGAAGCTCAGGTGAAAGCAATAAGCGAAGTCACACCACCTTTTGACAACAACCCTGAGGCTGATGCAAGAATTATGACTGCTGACGGCCTGGAAGCGACTGTATATCCGGCCTTAGACAAAGGTGAATTGGTAGGAGCCGCAGTAAAGACCTCCACGCTTTCAGGATTCAGCGGCGAAATAGGCCTTATGGTAGGTTTCGATGCCGATGGTGCAGTGCGTAATTATGTTGTGCTTAACCATGCAGAGACTCCGGGGCTCGGTGCTAAAATGGGTATATGGTTTCGCGACCCGACCGGAGCAAGAAGTATCCTCGGAAAAAATCCCTCAGAAGTATCGTTCTTTGTCACCAAGGACAAAGAAGACGCAGGTCAGATAGATGCAATCACCGCAGCTACAATAACATCGCGCGCATTCCTCGAAGGAGTTAGACGCGCCCATAAAGCATTCATGGAATATAAATCCGGCTTCTCGGGAGAAAGGAGCGCTGACAAATGAAAAATTTAGGACGAATAATCTACAATGGCATTTTGCCCTCGAACCCTGTGTTCGTTCTGCTGCTCGGTATGTGTGCCACATTGGGCACGACATCGTCGGCTATTAACGGCCTGATGATGGGTCTTGCCACCATGGCCGTGCTTGTATGCTCGAACTGTGTTATCTCAATGATTAAGTCGGTTGTCCCCTCAAAAGTACGCATACCGGTATTCATTGTTGTAATTGCTTCATTCGTAACTGCGCTGCAGCTCATCATCAGTGCATGGATGCTAGCCCTCAATGAAAGTCTCGGAATTTTCATCCCGCTTATCGTAGTCAACTGCGTATTGCTCGGACGCGCCGAGGCGTTCGCGTCAAAGCATAGCGTGATAGAGTCTTTTGCCGACGGGCTCGGATGCGGGCTCGGTTTTTCACTCGCACTGACATTGCTGGGCATGACCCGCGAGTTCCTCGGCACCGGGCAGCTTTTCGGTATAGCCATATATCCCGAAGATTATGGGATGCTCATTTTCGTACTTGCCCCCGGCGCATTTATTGCATTAGGCTACCTGATAGCCATTGTTGAAAGAATACGCAAATCAACCCGTAAAGCCTGACAAATATGCTCACATATCTTTCCATAATAATCACGGCCATATTCATAAACAACATTGTATTGGCCCAATTCCTCGGAATCTGTCCATTCCTTGGAGTATCGAAAAAAATCAGCAGTGCTCTGGGCATGGGTGGTGCGGTGACATTCGTAATCACACTGTCCACTGTCGTCACATGGCTTATACAGACTTACGTGCTCGACCCACTGAGCCTCGGATTTCTTCAGACTATCATTTTCATTCTCGTAATAGCCTCGCTGGTGCAGATGCTTGAGATTGCAATGAAAAAGACTGTACCGGCGTTATATAGTGCCCTTGGTGTATTTCTGCCGCTAATAACCACAAACTGCGCGGTGTTGGGCGTAGCTATTCTTGTTGTGCAGAAGGGCTTTAACCTCATGGAATCAGTAACATACGCCGTAGCCACATCCATTGGTTTCACACTGGCATTGTGGATATTTGCCGGCATCCGTGAGCAACTTGCTCTCACCTCTGCCCCTCGCGCAATGCACGGCGTACCCCTCGCGCTGATTTGTGCCGGCCTCCTGGCAATGGCTTTCATGGGTTTCTCCGGTATTAAGATTGGCTGATATGACAACGAAAAAATTATCGAAAATAAAATTCGGGCTTCTCCCCCGGATTATTATAGCAATAGCTCTGGGCATAGGTGCCGGCTATTGCTTTCCTATTTGGGCTGCCCGTATTTTTGTGACATTCAATCAGATATTCAGTGAATTTCTCGGCTTTTGCATCCCGCTCATCATCATTGGTTTCGTAGCCCCGGCAATAGCTGACATAGGTAACAAAGCCGGCAAGATGCTCGTAGCTACCGCATTGCTTGCATACGTTGCCACTCTTTGCGCAGGTATGCTCTCCTATGGCACAGGACAGCTCTTCTTCCCGGGAATGATTAAACCTGATGCGTATGTCGAAACCGAAACATCGGTAGTTAATGTTGCACCGTTCTTCACAATGAACATACCTCCGCTTATGAGTGTAATGACCTCTCTCGTGTCAGCATTCGTAGTAGGTATCGGTGCATCACGATTGAAAACTGACGCCATTAAAAACCTTCTCAATGAATTACGCGAGATAGTCGATATGGTAATTCGAAAAGCTATTGTCCCACTGCTGCCCATCTACATTTTCGGTATATTCATGAATATGACTGTGACTGGTGAGGTTGGCTCGGTTCTCGGGGCATTTATGAAAATCATAATCGTCATATTTGCACTACATGTCTTCCTGCTTGTGGCACAATACTGCATTGCTTCACTGTTTGCATACAACGGCATATCTCACAATCCGCTGAAACTCCTATGGACAATGATGCCGGCATATTTTACGGCTCTTGGCACACAATCATCTGCAGCAACAATTCCGGTTACACTGGAGCGGACCATCAAAATGGGAGTCAATAAAGACGTAGCAGGATTTACAGTGCCGCTGTGTGCAACTATTCACATGTCGGGCAGCTGTCTGAAGCTTGTGGCATGTGCTATGGCGCTGATGCTTCTTAAGGGGATGCCTTACGACTTCGGCATGTTCATGGGCTTCATATCGATGCTCGGAATCACAATAGTAGCGGCTCCGGGAGTACCCGGTGGTGCAGTCATGGCATCGCTTGGTCTGCTCACATCCATACTCGGATTTTCAGAAGCCGACAATGCCCTGATGATAGCCCTCTACATAGCTATGGACTCATTCGGAACAGCCTGCAACGTAACCGGTGACGGCGCGCTCTCAATCATCATCAATCGCTTTTTCGGCTCAAATCCGGCTGCAGCTAAATAAAGACATTAATACCTCGTACAGAGAGTAAAAATTTCATTTTAAGATAACCCATCTGCCGGTTTTGTCTGAGCCTTTCCGCCTGATAAATCCAAGTTTCTTTAATTCTCGGGTAGACCGTGTTACGGTTGATTCGGAGATATTGAGAATTGACATCAGTTCGGATGTTATAATTTCCGGGTTGCTGACGATAGCCTCATAAACTTTTTGGAGAGTTTTATTAAGTCGTTTTACACCGTCATTTTTAATATTTAGACCTTCGGTTACACCGTCATTCCCCTGATACTGGAGAACTCGGCGGCTGAGATTGGCGATGTGGTGACGAAGCATTGTGTCCTGTATGATGGTAGAATCTTCATTTTCTCTACTGTCAACTAAAGACTGTATGTATTCTCCTTTGTCTTCTTTTCTGACTATGGAGGGAACAAGACCTAACTGACGTTGAATCATATTCATCACAAGGCGTGTAGTGCGTCCGTTGCCATCGACCCATGGGTGAATAGTAACTAAGCGGAAGTGAGCTTCAAAGCTTAGGCGATAACAAGTTGCAACATCAT
>CAYVNJ010000083.1:0-7024 GCA_964452865.1 uncultured Sangeribacter sp.
GGCAGGTTGCAGCCGGTGTTGACCTCGTCATACATTGTCAGAGGTGCATTCTGCGAATAGCGCAGGTTGTTTTCAGTGTATGTCTTATATACGCCGAGTGATATTTTCTCTTCGTCGTTGCATCCGGTCCATACCTGCTGGCCTTTGTATGCTGCACAGATAGCAGTGCCTGTGTCCTGGCAGAAGGGGAGAACACCTTTTGCTGCTACTTCGGCGTTGCGGAGCATTGTGAGAGCGACGAATTTGTCATTCTCAGAAGCTTCGGGGTCAGATAGTATTTTGGCTACGAGGGCGTTGTGCTCGCGACGCAACATGAAGGCGTTGTCGTGTGTGGCTGCGTTTGAAAGTACAGTAAGAGCCTCGGGGTCTACTACAAGCATTTCATGTCCTGCCCAGTTTTCGACCTTGACATAGTCGGATGTCAGCAGGCGGTATTCCGTGGTGTCGGGGCCGAGGGGAAACGGCTCCTGATAGTGGAAAGGTTTAGTTGCCATAGTTTATTAGTGTGATATTAGGATATATATAGTATTTCTCGCAAAATTAAGACAATTCTGCGAGAAATGCTAATGTATGGTTGGTAATAATTTATTTACGGGCGCCGAGTTGCTGGTCGAGTCCGAAGATTGCAGAGTCGCCCATGCGCTTGATGCGGTCTACTATGCCTGAAGCGGTAGCTTCTTCCTCAACCTGCTCGCGAACAAACTGCCATAGGAAATCCTGGGTGGCTTTGTCGTTTTCTGTTGTTGCGAGGTCGAGAAGGTTGTCAATCAGTTTTGACACATGACATTCATGCAGATAAACATGCTCAAATGCCGCGAGGGGTGAATCCCAGTCCTGAGGTACTGAGTCTATAGTTCCAAGTTTTGCCACTCCACCGCGTTTGCTTATGTATTGCGCCATGGTGAATGCATGGTCTCGCTCTTCTTCCGACTGTTTTTTCATCCAGTTGGCGAAACCTTCGAAGCCTTCACGGTCGAAATAGAAAGACATTGACATGTAGAGATTTGCCGACCACATTTCGGCAACTATCTGCCCGTTGAGGGCATCCTGAAGTTTTTGAGAAATCATATCAGTTGTTTTTAATATAATGTTGTCGACTATTAAACAATCATGGCCTGTCAATAGTTTGCAGAGCCGGATGCATTACCTATACGTCTTGCACCCGGCTCTTAACTTATTACTCTATGTTTCTATTACTGAATTACCTGATTGTGCAGGTCGGACACTGTGCCGAGAAGCAGAATTGCTCCCGTGCTGCTTTCGCGTACGAAATACATAAACGGACGGTCGGCTACGAAGTCGATTGGTTCTTCGTCAAGAGGGAATGCTCCGCACAATCCACCTCCGATTACGACAGATGCACCTTCCGTTCCCTTGTCATTGACAGTCAGCACTGTCTTGCTAAACAGAATATTAAATAGAGAGGGGTCTGAAATTCCATTTCTATAAGTATCGAAATAAATATTATCAAGGCCTAATTTCCCGAGATGTCTTGAAAAGTCAGTATCATTGACCACATGGAAGAACGGTATCTGACACTTCTCGACATTTTTGAATATATTTTTCTTTTTGAGCGAGTTGTTCAGGTTGAGTTGAGAAAATCCATTCACAACGCTTGCAAGCGATACTCCTTTGTCGGGTAGCACTACAAACAGGTCGAAGGCTCCGTTTCCGTATGCTGTGCGTAGCATAGTGTAGTTATGCCCGCCGTAAACGCTAAAGATTCCGAATTTTCTGTTAATCATCCTTACTTTGCTGACCGCTCCGTCCGCATTAGTAAATTGCGCAAAAATTTCTTCCTCATCCAAAGCTCCACGCCATGCAGCTTTGAAAGCCAACGCATTGGCAAAATATGTTTTGTACAATCCGCCGCTATTTGCATCCGGCATCTTGACATCCTTCAAAATTCCTCCTGTAGCATTGCTAATCCATTGCGCGAGACGGTTGTCGATATTCAATGTTAAATTAAGTTCATAATACGGTTTATAGTTCGCATCAAGGTTGGCAATACAAGGCAGGTCAACCTCGCTGAACAATGCATTTGCAGAACTGACTGTTGATGTTGGGTCAGCTGCCATAACATATTCACGCACTTTTTGTGTTACAGAATTAAACGTTGCGAGGTCTGCTTCTGTTATTCCGTATGCTTGGGCCACTTTTGCTCGTGAGCCTTTGTTCTGGGTTTCCTCGGTGATTAGCGAAAGCATTCCAAGCACATTGTTCATTGATAGTGCTGAGAATATGGTATTCTTTTTGTCGTCGAACACTGTTGCCAGTGTCTTGAACGCAAAGTTATTCTGACGTTCAACTATGAGCATCTCTTCGTCGGTTAGCGCCAACGGTTTTGCCACAGGTCCGTATGCCTCATTGCTGGTTGAAATATACCAATCAAGTTCTTCGCCGTCATCTGCCTCTTTGGCAGGAGTAACAGGCGATTCGGTGTTTTCCTGTTCAGTGCTTTCAACTGGCTGTCCGAGGTCGTTGGCAATATCATCCGAGCACGAACATATCAAGCCTGAAGCTACAATGGCTATTAAAAACAGTTTTCCTCTTTTCATGATTTTTGTGTTTTGAAATTATCGATGTAGCAAAGATAGTAATTATATTCCCCCCCGAAATAAATTTTTGAAAAAACAACAAAACATGTTGTAAAACATATAAAAAGTGACGTATTGGATAGGTTGAAAAAAATGTTTATGTTTGCAGACAAATGAATTGGAGTATTGATTATACTGAACCAGCAGCAAGATGCACGGTTGATTTGCCTCTTAGCAAGAGTCTTGCAGCTCGTGCATTGATGCTTGGTGGGCGTATAGACCCGACACCGGGTTTGTGCGATGACCTGAGGATGCTTGTCGATGCGCTTCGTCATTGCAACGGCGCGGTATATATTGGTTCGTCCGGTACGGCCCTGCGTTTTCTTACCGCGCGCTTTGCTTGTATGCCGGGAGCTGATGTAGTGATTGACGGTACAGCCCAGCTTCGCACACGTCCTGTCGGAACTCTTGTTGCAACACTACGCAGTTTGGGTGCTGATATCTCCTATTTGGGAAGAGAGTGCTTTGCACCATTACATATTGTCGGCCGTCGGTTGAATGGAGGACGTGTGCTGATTGATGCTTCTGTGAGTTCGCAGTATGTGAGTGCATTGTTGCTTGCCGCTCCATTCATGACAAACGGAATAGAAGTTGTCGTTTCGTCTCTGACGTCAGAACCTTACATTGACATGACATGCGAAGTGTGTCGTGACTTCGGTCTTGATGCCGGCCGACACAAAAATGTGTTTTATGCTCGTCGCCGGCAACGTGATGTAATCATTTCTCCGGGCTATACTATTGAGGCAGACTGGAGTGCTGCTTCATATTTTTTAGAGATTTCTGCTTTGACGGGCTCTGAAATTGTTCTGCGAGGACTCGGGTCTCCACTCACTTCCATTCAGGGCGATGCTCATTCTGTCGGTTTGTTCGAGAAATTGGGTGTAGGTGTATCTGCCTGCGGAGTTATAGAAGTGAAGAAATGTGGCACTTCCGAGGATGCTATTGATATCGACATGCGGAATATGCCGGATGTCGTTCCGGCTTTTGCTGTAGGGTGTGCATTGTGCGGTGTTCCGTTCCGGCTAAGCGGGCTTGACACATTGCGCGTAAAGGAGAGTGACCGCATATCAGCTTTGCGAAATGGTCTAAGACATTTGGGCTTCTCTGTTGTATCAGGCCATGATTGGTTGGCTTGGAACGGAGCATATTGTCCTGAAGAGAAGACTATGGTGATTGATGCGTACGACGACCATCGTATGGCAATGGCTTTTGCTCCGGCAGCCTGTCTTGGTAATATGACAATAGTCGGGGCGGAATGCGTAAGTAAGTCATTTCCTGATTTTGCCACTCAGATAGGAAGATGCGGATTTAATGTAACTTATATCTAAAATTTTTGATATATGATAGGTGCTTTGTGGATACTCCTTGCAATGGTGGTAGTCGGTCTCGTGCTGTGGTTAACCGATATTGCCAAATACGGTCTGAATAATGAAATAGAATCGCAAAAGGCTGACCCGCCTCCTAAACAAGAGTGTTGTGGTCTGCATCTTATTTGTGAGAAAGACGCTGAACGGAGATTAGTGAAGAAAGCTCCCGAGTATTTTGATGATGAGGAACTCGACCGCTTCAGAGGTAAGACTTCAAATGCATATTCTGATGAGGAAATAGATGAATTCCGGAATATTCTTCTAACAATGAATGTAGCGGAAATAGCCGACTGGAATTCAAGCCTTGAAATGCGGGGTATCGTTCCTCCGGACGAAATAAGAGATGAAATGCTTCTGCTTATTGAAGAAGAAAGAAATCGGGGATAGGTCATTCGACCCACCCCCGATTTAATTTATGCGGGTTGTTTACCGAAATCTTTAGTTGTTCTGGAGACGGAAAGTGACAGGCAGTGTGAAATAGCTTCGCACGGGCACACCGTTGTTCTTGCCGGGCTGCCATTTAGGCATGCTCTTTACAACGCGGACAGCCTCTTTGTCGAGGGCTTTGTCTACATTCTTGACAACAGTTACCTGACCGATAGAACCATCGCGTTCAACGACGAAACGTACAGCAACGCGACCTTGAATGTCGTTGGCGGCCGCAGATTCCGGGTAGCGGATGTTGTTGCTCAGATATTTCATCAGAGCAGCTGTACCACCGGGGAATTCAGCAGGCTGTTCAACAGCAGTGAAGATTTTCTCTTCGTGCTTGGGTTCTTCTTTCACTTCAGGCACTACGACAACCTGTGTCTGCACTGCCTTGAAGCGGTCAACTTCGTCTGAACCTTCCTGGTTGACAACACCACGCGCGGTGTTCTCTTCCTTCTGGGTTTCCATATCCATCACCTCGTTCTTCACCTTATCGGCGTCAACGATAGCAATCTGAGTAACCTGTACGGTTGCGAGCACTTCTTCAGGCACTTCCACTTTAGGCTGTTCAAACTTCTGTTCTTCCGGCTCTTCTTTGGGAGCTTCCTCCTGTTGCTCGGCAAACTGTGCCTGGCTCATCTTCTCTGCCTGTTCTTTTGCCTCGAGGGCTGCCATTTCTGCACGGTAGTCAGAATATTTCGACCATCCAACAAGCAGAATTGCAACAACTGCAAGGGCAATCAACGTATAGAGAACTGCCAGATTGTGGCGGCGGTCGCTTTTCTTACGGAGTTCGTAAGCACCGAAGTCTTTGTTTTTACCTTCGAATACGAGGTCGCGCCATTCTTTCGATGTTAAATCTACATTTCCTTTAGCCATGATTTAATCTGTTTTAGCTGTTTATAAATCTAACATCATTTGTGATGGGTGTTCTGATAGTCGATTAGCATGACTGAGTCAACTCGTGTCATATTATCAATCTGGTATTTCGAAATAGAGTTAATCTGCATTTCGTCCAGAACCTCGACAAGGCTGCCGAATGAAGCGGCGGGAGTCGATTTGATAATGATGACTGGTTTCTTCAGTTTCTCGTCGCGACGCACCTGTTTGGCGAGGCTGTCGTAGACTGCCTGGCTGATTTCCTCTTTGCGGAAACGCTCTTTGAGTTTGTTGATTTCAGCCAGAACCTCTTTGTTGCGCTGCTGGATAATCTGGCGAATGCCACGTGCGTTTTTAATACCTGCGGCGGTGACTTCGTCAGAAAGGAACTCCGATTTCTGGAGGTTGTTGTTGGCAGAGAGTACGTTGCCTGCGGCATCGAACATGCCGGCGTCGCCACCGGGTTTGCCAAAGTAATAGTATACCTCGTTTACAACCTTACCGTTGACTGTGTCAACATCGAATGAACCTGTTTTGCGCTTGGCGTCGAGGATGATTGTCACAGCGTCGTCAGAAGATGCCTGCGACATGTTCTCAACATTGTCTACCTTCTCGTTGGTCGGGAGGGCGATGTTGAGTGTCTGCGACTTAATCATGGTCGTACACAGCATGAAGAATGTGATGAGCAACATGTTCATGTCGACCATGGGCGTGAAGTCCACGCGGATTGTCATTTTTTTCTGGTGGCTTTTGCCTTTGCCACCTCCGCTTTCTTCTATTTGTGCCATGATTTATTCTTCTCCACTCTTTAATGCTGTCAATAATGTGAATTTGTTCATGCGGATGGTCTGCAGATTGTCCATAACCATGTGAATGACGTCGAACGATGTGTTCTGGTCAGCTTTGATGGCAACACCTGAGCCATCTTTGATGGCTTCTGCCAATACCTCGTTGTTGGTCTGGCGGGCTGCTTTCATCCACATTTGAAATTCGTTGGGGTTGTTCTCGTTTTGTTCCCGTGTGATAGGAATGCCGGTGACATGATTGGGGTTCTTGTCTTTACCCTGCATCCATTCGTCCATTTTGGTCGTACCTTCGGGTTGAGAGGCCAGGTCGAGGAATTCGCCCATCTGTGCGAGGGGTACTCCGAACGAGGTCAACTTGGCAAAGGTAGCCTTTTGCTGGGGGGTGAAGCTTATCTTATTCTTGTGGGTCTCGTTGTAGATGTCGGCCACTTTGTCCAACAACGCAGCACGCATGTTGTCGTTTGACCACTGCGATGAGGTGTCGTTGTTCATTGTCAGCCAGACTTTACCTTCAGGGCTCACGAGCACTTGAACATAGTTGGTTTCCTGAACCTTTTCTTCTGAAACAGAAGGAGGGGTCACAACTGTGGTCGGCTCTTTTGCCAGGAAGGTCGAGGTCAACATGAAGAAGGTAAGCAATAGCACGGTCACGTCACTCATCGCAGTCATGTCGATGAATGTGCTTTTTCTTGCAATTTTTCCTCTTCCCATATCGCTCTGATGTTAAATCGGTTATGTTGTTTGTTGGTGATATGTCCGCCAATTAGTGAGTAGAGGCGAATGTGGCAACGATTGAGAAACCGATTTCGTCGATAGCGTAGGTCAGGTTGTCTATCTTGTTTGTAAAGAAGTTGTAAGAGATAACGGCGAACGCACCTGTACAGATACCGAAGGCGGTGTTCACAAGAGCCTCAGAGATACCGGATGAAAGTGCTGTTGAGTCAGG
>CAYVNJ010000084.1:0-6849 GCA_964452865.1 uncultured Sangeribacter sp.
CCCCCGACCCTCTGCTTGTAAGGCAGATGCTCTAAACCAGCTGAGCTAAGCGCCCCTTCCGGGTCTTGCGGAGGCTCTCCCCCGCGTTTGCATCGGCAAAGGTAGAGACTTTTTTCTTATCCACCAAATTTTTTTTGTACTTTTGTGTAGTTTTTTTCGGCGGTCTAAATGGCCTCCGTATTTATTTTTCTAATTATCACTGTTTTATGGAGCTTTCATCACTGACTGCTGTTTCGCCTGTCGACGGCCGTTATCATGCCAAGACGGAGTCTCTCGACCGTTTCTTCTCTGAATTCGCCCTCATTAAATATCGTGTGAAGGTAGAAGTGGAGTATTTCATATTCCTTTCGGAAATTCCCCTGCCCCAGCTGGCCGATTTCCCGGCTGACATGCGACCGCGCCTGCGCGACATTGTCGAAAATTTCTCTCTTGAGGATGCCCGTGTTGTCAAAAACATCGAACGCACGACCAACCACGATGTGAAAGCGGTCGAGTACTTCCTTAAAGAGCGTTTCGAGGCATTGGGTCTGCAACGCTGGATGGAGTTTATCCATTTCGGTCTGACATCGCAGGACATCAACAATACTTCGTTCCCGATGATGATTGCCGATGCGATGCGCGAGGTATATCGTCCGCTGCTGGAGCGACTCACCGCACGTCTCGAAGGTCTGGCCGACGAATGGAAAGAAATTCCGATGCTTGCCCGCACTCACGGACAACCGGCGACTCCCACCCGTCTGGGCAAGGAGTTCGGTGTATTCGCCTACCGCCTCCGCCGCCAGATAGAACTGCTCGACACAACACCTGTGAGCGGCAAGTTCGGTGGTGCGACCGGCAACATGAACGCCCACCGCGCAGCATATCCCACACTTGACTGGCCGGCATTGGCCGACCGTTTCGCATCGGAGCGGCTGGGCATTGTGCGCGAACGTCTTACAACTCAGATTTCAAACTATGACAATCTGGCGGCTTTATTCGACGCCATGGCTCGCATAAACACGATAGTTCTTGATTTGGACCGCGACGTCTGGACATATATTTCGATGGACTATTTCAAACAGCGCATCAAGGCAGGAGAGGTAGGTTCGTCGGCTATGCCGCATAAGGTAAACCCCATTGACTTCGAGAATTCCGAGGGCAACCTCGGAGTGGCAAATGCCATTTTCGCGCATCTGGCTTCTAAACTTCCCGTTTCCCGACTGCAGCGCGACCTGACCGACTCTACGGTTCTGCGCAATGTAGGGGTCCCCGTGGCTCATACGGTAATCGCATTCGAGAGCACATTGAAAGGCCTGGATAAACTCGTCCTCAATGAAGAGCGTATACGCACCGACCTTGCCGACCACTGGGCTGTGCTGGCCGAAGCCGTGCAGACCATTCTGCGCCGCGAGGGTTACGACCATCCCTACGAGGCTCTGAAAGCCCTGACCCGCACTAATTCAGCAGTGACCGAAGAGTCTATCCGCGGCTTCATCGACGGTCTGAATGTGTCGGAAGATGTCAAGGCCGAACTGTATGCACTTACTCCGTTGAACTATACCGGATTCTGAATGTCCGACACACAGTTGCTCGATGAAGTACAGGCCATTCGTGCCGTCGACTTCGACTGGCCGTTGCCAGACAGTCGCATAGCGCGCCACCCTCTGGTGCGCCGCGACAGCTGCCTGCTCCTCACAGCCGGAGCAGGCAGGAGTGATATAGGCCACACGAGTTTCGACCATCTGCCGGAACTACTCAAACCGGGAACTTTGCTCATATATAACGACACGCGGGTAATCAATGCGCGCATCATATTTCACCGTCCGACAGGAGCGGCCATAGAAATATTCTGTCTTGAGCCATACCGCCCGGCAGACTATTCACAGGCCTTCGCCGCCGAGGGTGAATGTGAATGGAAGTGTCTTATAGGGCGACGCAAACGGTGGAAAGAACCCTCACTCGTCATTGAGGCTGAGGTCGACGGACACCCCCTGCGGCTTGAAGCCATGATAGCCGCCGAGGCAGAAGGCACAGAGAGCATAGTCCGCTTCAACTGGACCCCGGCCGATACTCCGTGGGGGAGGATAGTCGACACTTTAGGACGTATACCTATTCCGCCATATCTGGGTCGCGACTCAGAGGACACCGATTCCGACGACTATCAGACGGTCTATTCCCGCCCTGAGGGGTCGGTGGCTGCTCCTACCGCCGGACTGCATTTCACTCCGGAGCTGCTCAAACGCCTCAACGACACCGGTATAGACACCCTTCCGCTGACGCTACATGTTGGCGCCGGTACGTTCAGACCGGTAAAGAGCGAAGATATCGGAGGCCACCCGATGCATAGCGAGACATTCGGTTGCGACATAGCGCTGCTCGGCAAGCTCGAAGAAGCCCTGAGTGAAGGCAAAGCCGTGGCCGCTGTCGGAACGACTGCCGTGCGAACACTTGAGTCGCTCTACCGGCTCGGTCTGCAGGCAGCTCGCCGGCCCGACCAGCCTCTGCAACCCGTTACCCAATGGGAGGCATATACCGACCCGGGCAATCTGGCTGCGACCGACGCCATAAGGGCGCTACGCCGCAAGCTCGAAATCGACGGAGTGAGACGGGTAGTCAGTTCAACTTCAATAATAATAGCTCCGGGATACCGCTGGCGGATTGTCAACCGTCTGATTACCAACTTCCACCAGCCGCAATCTACCCTACTCTTGCTGGTCAGCTCTTTTCTCGGCGACCGGCCGGCCGATGCATCGGCTCTATGGCGACGCGCATATACGGAAGCTCTCAGGCGGGACTATCGCTTCCTTTCGTACGGCGATGCCATGCTGCTCGACGGAGGTACATCATTAAACACCTGACATCTGCACACAATGTGGCTTGACATACTTTTCCTCATCGCCGGATTGACACTCATCCTTGTGGGAGCAAACGCCCTGACCGACGGCTCGGTGGCGGTGGCCCGGCGAATGGGCATATCCGACCTGGTGACGGGTCTGACAGTCGTGGCGTTCGGTACATCAGCTCCCGAACTGGCCATCAGCATAATTTCGGCAGCCGGAGGCAACGCCGGGTTGGCTCTCGGTAATGTTGTGGGAAGCAATATATTCAATATATGCATGATAATAGGTGTGACGGCCCTTGTGCGCCCAATCTTTGTGAGCCGGGGAGTCATGGCTAATGAATTGCCGCTCACTTTACTTTCCGCCCTGACTCTGCCCGCCATTTACTATGGAGGCTCGGGAGTAATCAACCGTGCAGAAGGTATGTTGCTTCTGCTGTTTTTCTGCATATTCATGCGATACACTTTCGCCACCGCCAAAGAGTCGGCATCCGACCCTTCGGCCGACCCCTCGGCTGCCGAAGCATCATCGCGTAAGGGAATGCCTATGTGGCGCGCTGCGGTATGGATTGTCGGAGGATTGGCAATGCTCATCTACGGAGGTGACCGCTTTGTCGACGGTGCATCGGGCATTGCGAGTGCATTGGGTGTGAGCGATGCCATAATAGGCCTGACCATAGTGGCCGCCGGCACATCGCTGCCCGAACTCGCCACCTCGGTTGCCGCCGCGCTGAAAGGTAATCCCGGAATAGCCATAGGCAATGTCATAGGCAGTTGTCTGTTCAACATATTCATGGTGCTCGGGGCTTCGGCCGTAATACATCCTCTGCCATTCGGCGGAGTGGGTGCTGTCGACCTATGGATGCTTGTGGGTTGTACCGCTGCTTTCTGGCTTTCGGGGCGTGCCATTGGCAACAGCGTCATCACCCGTGCCGAAGGCGGAGTGTTCGTCGCGGTCTACGTGGCATATACCGCGTGGCTTGTGGCTGGCGCATGAGGGCGCTTACAACTTTTTTCACTACCTTTGCGCTCTGATTTTTTTTACCACTAAACAAAAAACTTATCTGACATGAAAAAACTCCTGTCGTTCATCCTGGTTGCTTTCGCACTCGCCGCTGCTGCACAAGAAACTGCAGCTCCCAAGCCCGAACCCAAACTTACATTCAAGCCCTCAGGGCTCGTGATGGCCGACGGAGCTGTATTCCTTCCCGACCGAAACCCTTTTACATCAGGGGTGGCTCTGCCGGAAATAAGACTTGGAGGCACGGCGCAATACGGCGCATGGACCCTACGTGCGGAATTAGGATATGCACAACAGAAACTCGCCCTGAAAGACGTCTTTCTGCAATATTCACTGCCAGAAGATAAGGGTCTTGTACGATTGGGCTACTGGGTACAGCAGTTCGGACTACAATCAGGCACTTCGGCCTCCAACAAATGCACCATGGAAGGCCAGGTGACCGACATGTTTCTCGGCGATGCAGCCCGCAACTTCGGCCTCGGCTACATGAACAATTTCAAACCCTTATATGCCGCTGCATCAATACTCTGCGGCACAAAGGTGGACAAACCGGCCAACGAGCGCGGACGCATGAGCATAGGTGCAGTAGGGCGTCTGGCGTGGCATCCGGTCTGCACACGTGGAAGAATTGCACAGGTCGGACTGTCGGGCTGGTGGCAGACTGCCGAACACTCGCGCACAACCGACGGTAAGACAGAGTCTTTCTGCAAATGGGAGACCACATTCCCCACCCGCGTCGACAATGTCAGCCTTCTTTCGGCCGACATAGCCAATGCCCGCACATTCCTCAAACTCACTCCCGAGGTACTGCTGTCGCGCGGTCGTTTTGCCTTCGAAAGCCAATATTACTGGCTCAACACCACACGCCACGGCGGCTTGAGTTCATACAACGCCCACGGAGCATACGCACTCGCACGCCTTCTTATGGTCGGCGACCGCGACTATGCCTATTCATCGGCCTACGGATGTCTGGCCGACCCGCTGAAAGGCACGCTTGAATGTGTGGCAGCCTACAACTATACTGATGCCTCCGATGCCGGCATCCTCGGCGGTAAGGCACATGATGTGTCGCTCACGTTCAACTACTACATAAACCGCTACGTCACAGCCCGACTGCGCTGGTCATATACAAACGTAGGCGACCGGGCTGAAGAACCCGACCGCCACGTCAATATGATTCAGGCGCGCGTACAGCTACGCTTCTGACCTCAACCGTGAAGTTTTACTCCGACAAATATGTAATTATGCGTTGCTCTATCTCTTTCGGTGTGATTTGATAGATAGGATTGAGCATAGAAAAGTTGTCATCCTTTATAAATCGGTCGGAACGAGTGAGCATAGCTATCAAATTTTTCGATTTCAATTTATGCCCGGAATATTTAAGAGCAATGTTCATCATTTCTTTTAAATCCTCACCTGATTCAAGAAGTGAATATATATCGTAATAATCTCGATATTGACTTCTACGCAACATTACCTCCATCTTCATTCCACCGATTGTTGTTGTGTCAGCGAGCACAATATTATTTAAGTATGGTATTAACGTTTTGACCGGAGAATAATTTGGATTTGCATAGAACGACAGTTTCACTCCATTTACTTTGAACTCTACATGGGTAATGTCGAGTATGTCGCATTTCTCGACATTACCCACTGATTCAAGTTCTTTCTTTATCTTCGGCCAATCAACTTCACGTCTGTCATTTCGGCTTTTCCGCCAAGACATAAAATCTAAATCTTCGCTCTCGCGACTGCCTAATTGCAAAGACAAGGCTGTACCACCGACAAGAACATAAGGTTTTATACATTCCAACCGAGAAATAGCCTCAAATATTGAAGCAGTATGTGGTGCCAAGCCTTTCATATCAATTACACATTGCATTCAAATGCCGAGTCTGGAGTGACTTCAGATAAGCATCCGGATTTTTTGCTTTGAAGTAATACCATGCGAAGAAACGGTTTAGAGTATAAAGATATTCACCCTCAGGAACAAGCAATCTCTTCCATGCATCTTTGATTTTCTTAAACGAAAAAATACTAAACAGCTGTTTGATTTCGTCAAGGTCAAGATAACGCATAGTCAACGCTATCAGTTGGTCATCGCGCACACTATCAAGAGAAACCGACTCCTGGGCATAAGACCAAAAGGCATTCTCCTCTTTAAGTTGTTCGAGGAGTCTGCCTTTTATCTCTTTTCTTTTGTCTTTATTCACTTTACGTTTTCTTCCGCTTAATAATAATGCGAAGTTACTAAATTTATTTTTTGGCTTCGTCCTTAAGCAAATCGCGGATTTCGGTGAGCAGTTTCTCCTCGGCCGTAGGCTCTGGAGCAGGCGCAGGAGCTTCCTCCTCTTTCTTCTTGAAGCGCATGATGAAGCGCAGGGCGATGAAGATTGAGAATGCAATAATCAGAAAGTCGACAATATTCTGAATAAACGTACCATAGGTAAGGGCAACTTCGGCCGCATCTCCTGCCGCCGGCTGAATGACATACTTCATGTCCTTGAACGACACGCTGCCCGTGGCAAGCGATACGACAGGCATTATGATGTCGTTGACAAGCGAGGTGACAATAGCACCGAATGCGCCGCCGATGATAACACCGACTGCCATGTCAACTATATTGCCCTTCATGGCAAATTCCTTAAAATCAGATAAAAATTTTCCCATAGTCTGTATAGTTTATAGTGTTTGATTAATCTTTTAACTTCAAAACGCGTTATAGTATCAGTAGGTTTACCTACTAAGTGAAAAATTTGTACCAAACCTGCAAAAGACAATAAAATTTCGCTAAATTTGCCGCAGAATATTATTAAAAATACAACCCAAAAACACAACAGAACAATGACGAAAATTGGTATTAACGGATTCGGACGCATCGGTCGTTTCGTTTTCCGTGCATCGACTAAGAGAGACGACATCGAGGTTGTAGCAATCAACGACCTTTTGCCAGTCGACTACATGGCCTACATGCTCAAATACGACACAATGCACGGCCGCTTCGACGGCA
>CAYVNJ010000085.1:0-6685 GCA_964452865.1 uncultured Sangeribacter sp.
GGGCAAAGAGAGAAAGAGATGTACCGTTCTGGTGGAATGAGAACCAGAAGAAGATTGCGATGCCGAGTACAGCGAACAGAGCATACATGCGCTGTTTGATTTCCTTAGCCATAGCAGCTTTTTCCTCGGGGGTGTATTGTGCAACTTCCTCCTTGGCTTTCTTTCCGGGAGAAGGGAGGCCTTTCTTGGTGGCTATGAAAATCACCAGTGAGATTACCATTGCCAATACAGATGCTATGAAAGAGTAGTGGATGCCGGTGTTGAATACGTCGAGGTATTCGGTGCAGAAAGCAGATATGTCGCCTGCTGTGTTACCGCCTACCTCAGTAATAAGAGCATACAGGTTGTCGGCGTTCTGCTGATTCATGTTGTCGGTCACACTGAGGTATTCGTGGCAGAGTGCAGGTAGCTTAGCATTGTAAGTCAGGTTGTGGACACCAAGCCACCATGAACGAAGCATAGGCGCTACGAAAGGTGCGAGTACACCACCGATGTTGATGAATACGTAGAAAATCTGGAAACCCGAGTCACGCTGCGCCGAGTATTTCGGATTGTCGTACAGCTGACCTACGATTGCCTGAAGGTTGCCCTTGAACAGACCATTACCGAATGCAATGAGGAACAATGCTCCACATGTGAGAGTAAGAAGCCACGCTTTGTTTTCCTCTGTGGCGAGAATGGGAATTGCCAACACAACGTAGCCGAGGGTCATGATGACAAGGCCGTTGATGATTGTGCCTTTGTAGTTTTGTGTTTTGTCGGCAATAAGACCGCCAACGAGGCTGAGCACATAAATGCCTGCGTAGAAGAATGAATAGACGAGAGCGCTCGTCTCCTCGGAAAGCCCGAACTTAGAGCAAAGGAAAAGAACGAGTACTGCGTTCATGATGTAATATCCGAAACGCTCGCCCATGTTGCTCAATGCTGCCGGAATCAATCCTTTGGGTTGGTTCTTGAACATAGATTATTGGATTTTAGTTTAGTTGATACGTTGTTTGATGGAGTATTATCCGTTTTTCTCAGCAATCATCTTAAGCGCCAGGGCATAGTTGCGAATCTGTCGCACCATGGCCACCAGTCCGTTGCTGCGTGTTGGCGAGAGGTGGTCGCGAAGCCCTATGCGGTCGATAAAGTAGAGGTCGGAATTCAAAATCTCATCGGGTGTATGACCTGAGAGAACGCGCAGCAGCAGAGCTACTATGCCCTTGACAATCAGTGCGTCTGAATCTGCTGTCAGCTCGACTTTGTCGTCAGCTCCTGTGTGTGCGTCAATCCATACCCGACTCTGGCAACCCTCAATCAGATGCTCAGGAGTTTTGAGACCGGCATCACCTTCGGGCAGTTGCTGACCAAGTTCGATAATGTATGCATAACGGTCCATCCAATCGGTCAGACCTTCGAATTCTTCAATTATTTCGTCTTGAGTTTCGTTGATGCTCATGGCTTAAACGTATTATCCGTGCGAAGATACGAAAAAAAACAATACTCCGCAATTTGTCCTCAGCGTGCCATATCGGCCGCGGGCTTTTCTGTCCGTTTTCTGTGAGTATAAAGTTGGCGGGAATTGTATAGGTTATGCCAGATACTGTACAGACCGCCTGCTACAGCCGTAACGGGGGATAGGAATGTGTAGCCAAGCCAGATGATGAATACGGTGTTTTTCTGCCCCAGAGCCTGACAGCCTTCTATACGGCATCCGAATTTTCGGCCGATAAGCCGTCCGATATAAAACTGAAGTATGCAACACAGAATGGTTGCCAGCCCTATGCCGAATAGAGAGATTGTCGGTACATTGCTGTGCGCTATTGCCTTGACAGTGACAGCTATGGCCAGGGCGAGACTCACGGCCCATAGATAGAACGGTAGGTCGCGGTAGCGGCACAGCCTCTCTCCAAGCTTTGGAATGAAGCGTCGGATGACCCATGCTGACAGAAGCGGACATATCAACAGCGGGAATACTTTACCCATAATCATGCCCAAAGCTGAAAAGAATGATACACCAGCCTGAGGATGTGCTATAGGCAATAAGGCAGGAGCTGTGACTGCTATTGCAAGATTTATCAATATGGTATAGGATGTTATGTCGGCAGCACTGCCTCCGAGTTTACGTGTGACTACAGCTGCGGCTGTAGCGGTGGGACACAGCAGACAGAGCATAGCACTTTCGGCTATAATTCTCCATTCGGGGTCGGAGATGACGGTTATTACGAGTACCATCAGCGCAAAAAGAGTCAGCTGTATCATTAGGTGCAGGAAGTGCCAGCGCCTCATCCTTAAATCATGTGGACTTATAGAGAGAAAGGTGAGAAACAGCATCGCGAAAATAAACATCGGCTGGACGACACTTACTATTTTTGCCACTGCAGTATGCGTAGAGTCGAACCATGAAATATTGACATAGATAAAGTAGGCCGCAATGCCTGCAACTATGGATATGGGGAGTGTCCAGTTGCGGAAGAACATCATTACCCGAGATACTGATTTTGAGTCGGTAAGGTGAAAATCGTGATGATGAAGATAATGCATGATGAAGCGTTTTTCGGCCGCAAAATTACAAAACAAATTTGTAGAGAGCGCCAATGTATTTGATAGAGAGCAAAACTTTTAACACTTGTTTGATGTTACTATACCAGTAGACTCATATTGCACTACATTTTTAACAGAATACTCATACTATTTTTAATACCACGATGAACTCGAATACATTTTTCAGATTGGCTGCCTTAGGAGGCGCATTGGCCGCTCTTCTGCCGGCATTCGCTCAACTTCCGCACACTCATATTGTTGAAGAAACAGACCGTGATGCAACAACACCTACTGACGTGACAGTCGTCATCGGCGACCGTGAAAGCGCCGCGCACGCCGGAGAGGCTTTCAGAGACAATGCCCCTGTCAACCCGAATGATGTAGGTTTGCCACGTTTTGCTATTATCGGACATGAGAATATGTTTTATCTTGGTATCGGTCTGCAGTTTCAAGGAGAGGCCGTGTTCGATTGGGGCGATGAGATGCCTTCGACCATAAATATGATTCCGAATACACTGACACCGCGTACTCCGGGTAACGGGTCAAATCTGAGATTTTCGGCTGAAACATCGTCGGTTTATCTATCGTGTGTCGCTTTGCCAAATAATAAAAATAAAGTAGGCCTGTTCTTTTCGGCTAACTTCACCAATAATGATTATAATTTCAACCTTAGTCATTTCTATATAAAATACCGTGGTTTGACAGCCGGTTATACCAACTCGGCGTTTACAGACGGTGCGGTGATGCCTATTACGATTGATAATCAAGGTCCTAACGGAGTTGTCAACTATACATGTGTCGGCGGTTACTGGCGACAGAAATTCAATAAGCATTGGTCTGGTGCAATCGGCCTGGATGCTCCGTCGGCCACTATGAGCTACAGTTCTACCACGTCGCAGGTTTCGCAGAGAATTCCTGCCTTTCCGGTCTATCTCCAATATCGTTGGAACAAGAAAAACCATCTTCGTGCCTCAGCACTTATGCGCCCTATGCAATATCGTAATATGGCCGATGCTAAAAATGTTACTCCGTTCGGTTGGGGTGTGCAGTTGTCGGGTATAAGCAATATAGCCGGAGGTCTGTCGGTGGTATTTGCCGGCTCATACGGCAAAGGTATAGGTCAGTATCTGAATGGAGATAATGGATTGGGTTACGATGCAGTACCGGTGGCTAATACTCCTGGCAAACTCGACCTCGTGAAGAGCATGGGACTTATGGGTGGACTTGTATATAATATCTCGTCCAAGCTTGCGTCCAATGTTACATACAGTCATCTCTCCAACTGGCTTGAACATGGCTCGGTACTTCCTGAAGCGGATTATCGTTATGGTGACTATGTGGCAGCCAATCTTATCTATACTGTCAACAGAATTGTAGCAGTAGGACTCGAATACGATTATGCAAAGAAAAAGACTTGGGGCGGAGATACACTCCATGCCAACCGAGTGCAGTGCCAGCTTGCTGTCACCTTCTAAACGACTATATGTGGAAATTTAAGCCCATACTTAAATCAACAATATGGGGCGGCAGTCGTATCTGTCGCCTCAAATCGTTTGACAACACCTCTGACGAGCGTATAGGGGAAAGCTGGGAGATTTCAGACATTCCGGGCGATGAATCGGTCGTATCCGAAGGCTCTGACAAAGGACTCACCCTTCATGAATTGATAGGGAAGTATGGCATACAACTTATGGGCGATGCCATGTTGACCTCCGGTGGAAGATTTCCTTTGATGGTCAAGATAATCGATGCGACCGATGATTTGTCGGTACAGGTTCATCCGAACAGTGCGGCAGCCGCCGGACATGGTGGTGACGAGAAAAACGAGATGTGGTATGTCATGGATGCCTCCGACGGAGCAAGGTTGATTAATGGCTTTTCAAAACCGGTCAGTCCTGAACTCTTGCGCGAGGTTTGCGGTTCGGCTGATATACTGCCATTGCTCCGACATAATGAAGTACGTCCCGGAACAGCATTCTTTATTCCTGCAGGCAGAATTCACTCCATTGGCTCGGGAGTTTTGCTGGTCGAAATTCAGCAGACGTCGGACACAACGTACCGAGTCTATGATTATGACCGTATTGACAAACGAGGAGTCCGGAGGGAATTGCATATCGGGCCGGCGCTGAAGTCAATCAATCATACTGATGCAGGAGGTTATCCGGTAGATGCACGACCCCGCCCCGGAGGACGAACCTGTATGGTCGATTCTTCATATTTTACGGCCAATGTAATATCAGGCAAGCAAGGTGTGCCTTTCAGACCGGATTATTCCGACATCAATTCGTTCAAGATTATTACAATGGTCGAGGGATATGCTACTATTGTTTCGGGCGATGAAGAGGCGGTTCTGGCATCCGGTAATACATTGTTGCTGGCTGCCGAAGAAAAGGATGTTATATTGCATCCGGGAGCAGCAGGATTTGTAGCAGTAGAAACTTATAAAAAATAATCGACCAAGTAAACCATTTCTTATTTACCGGTGTTATAATAGCAGAAGGAGCAATTAAGTGAGATACTCAGTTGCCCGATACTATGAAAAACTACAGGTAGATTAGATTATTGGTAAATTGATAAAGTTGATATTAGGTTAAATTAGTTGTACTGTTCCCGCAGCAGCGGGAAAGAAAAACGGAAGGTCGAGAGATTTTCTGTTTTTTCTTTTATGCCTATTCTTGTTTATTAAATAATCATTATATTTGCAAAATCAATAATTATGTAAACTCATACAATGCCTATGAAATAAAGACAGTCATAAGGACATATTGACATAAGAAGTGCGTTAGCTTTATTCTTGTTTCTGAAAATCGCCAATTTAAGAAGCAACCAGGAGTAAAAGTTGATGCTCACGCGGAATGCGTGGGCTTTTACTTGTTTGGTTGCAAGGTGTTTGGCGATACCTCAGAAACAGACAAAGTCAGAGCCCCGCTTTTTTTGTTGTCCATTGTTTCCGACCCGGGCTCATCAATAAAATCAAAACATAAGCTCACAAAATAAAGAACCATGAACTTCAAAAAAATAATCAATCTACTCTCTATATCTGTGATAATGTCCGCATTAGCATCTTGCGGAGGACAAAAGAACCTTATAGTTCCGCGCGCCGTTACTACGGCAGATGCTATTCCGGCATCTGCTCTCAATCTGCAGAAAGGCGACTACGATATTCTTAGCAGTGTGACAGAAACAGCATCAATCACAGCTACCTACTCAAGTACATCGCTTAAAATTGTAAGCTCTGATGGAGAATTCTCTTACTCATTCCAGTTCAACCCCAAGACCGGTTGGTATCTTGATAAGTTCAGTGGTACAGCCAATTTTGGTTATCTTCTTCAGGATACAAACGGAAATGTTGAAATGCCGGGGGCTGAGGAGTTTGCACGCCGTGTGGCAATCGCACGACTCATAGAAGTAATCAAAGATTATGGTGCTGATGCTGCGCTTGAGCCTATCGTGACAACGCGTGCGTCAAATGTCAGCAGCCGGGTTGTTGAGTATCAGGCAACTGCCACTGCAAAGATTGTAAAAATACATACTTCAAAATAAGATAATTGATTATGAGAATATTACAATATATAAAAGTGGCATGTTCAGCAGTTGCAGTGCTGTTAGTAGTATCGTCATGCTTTACGTATTCAAATAAGAATGTAGAAATTCCGTTGACTGTTTACAATAAAGTTCAAACACCGATTTATAATTATTTAGACAATGGTATAAGTCTTTCAGTGATTTCTAATGTTTCAAACGAAGATGTGTTTGACAAATCGAACCTGCCCAGAGGGTTTGTGGTTCCAAACGTTACTTTTACACCAACTGTCAAGGTCTTCGCAGAAGAAGCAACAAAAGACTTCATGCAAAAGATGCGTCTAAAATTGGAACAAGATGCAGAATATCGGCTTGAGATTGATGTCAGGACATTTAAAACATCATTAGATATACAATCAAGAAAGAAAATGGATGTTAACTGTCGTGTGTCCTTAAACTATAAACTGACTGATGCATCTGGTCAGACTGTCATACCGAGTACTACAGCCAATGCGGACGTGTCAATAGATGCAATGAATTTCACCAAAGAAGGTCCTACCAATAATGGCATTAGTGTTGGTCTTGGACGTGCGTATGCTTTGGCCCTGAACAACATCAATTGGGAGCGGATAGTAAA
>CAYVNJ010000086.1:0-6403 GCA_964452865.1 uncultured Sangeribacter sp.
TTAATGGTTAATAATGCCGTAAAGATAACGATGAATTTTGAGAAATCCAAATATTTATTCCATAAAAATGTGATTTTAACACTCAAATAGCAAAATGACAAAAACACAGCGTATCAACATGGGTAACCAGCGTATGCCCATAGACAAATGATGCGCCGGCAGAGCGCATCCCGATAGTAGCCGCGGGCGCAGTGAGCAATTGCGAACGTAACCCGCGGATGAGGCAATCAACACGTACCCTTGCGCCCGCGACCCCGGTATGGGGTCATGCGGGCGGCCGCCATGCCCCACAAGGGGGCGGCGGCCAAATGCACTCTTAATACGAAGAACCGCGGGGTGCGCTACGCTTACCCCACGGCTACTTTCCGTGCGCACTCTGCAGGTGCGCATTTTTATGTATACTTGTGATTATTGGCGGTAAACCTCCTTGGAGGCTTTCGTGCCGCGCTTCACGATGTAGAGATTTTGGGAAACTATTATTTAGACGTGTTTTTTATGGTAGGATATTAGGCTACCATAAAACTTTTTCTTCACCCCTTATATAAATTTTACCTTTTTGGGGATGTCTTATGCGTTGGCCGTTCAAATCAAATAATGTCTCGGATTCATCCGTATCAGTGATGACATTTTCTATTTCATTTAATTTATTGAGGTCTTCTTCAGAATAGAGGCACTTGTCTCCAAGATAGCAATTTACAAGTTCGTCAATACGACCCACCGGCGACTCAAATGCATTCATGTAGTTATCTTTAGTAGCTCCTATCCCTTCAATCCAATAAGTTATGTCATTGGGATTACTATCTCGCTGAATAGTGATTACACATCTGTTTACCCCCTTGATATTGATTGTTTCAGTTTTTGTTACAATCAAATCTTCCCTCACACGGTCGCCGACATTAACGCTAAAGTCCATCAGTTTTACAAAGGAGTCTTCTTCTGAAACAATGAATATACAATCATTTTCTTCATAATATATCGCAAACCCTTCTCTAAAACTATTTCTTTCGTCGTTATCGAGACGTTCAATGTGGATTTTCTTTGCAGTTACATTGTCTACTATTGTATCTTTTTCTACCGAATATTTATAAACAAATACTCCGTTGTCTGGCATATAAGGGTCGTAGTCTTTGCGTACCCAAGTCTTGTCATTCTCGAAAAATGGACTCATAGACCATGCGCAAGCTATACTGAAAAAAATTATAAGTATTGTTGCTATAAATGATTTATACATATCAATTATTTATTAATAATTTAAATTAAAAAATGGTTTTAATGGTTAATAATGCCGTAAAGATAACGGTGAATTTTGAGAAATCCAAATATTTATTCCATAAAAATGTGATTTTAATACTCAAATAGCAAAATGATAGGATAGGACAGTGCGTACGGCTCTTGCCTCATAAAGTTGGTAGCAAAAAATTGGGCGCAAGGTCGTTGCGCCCGGTGTCAGGATGTATGTTCTGCGGCCGTCCGCAGTACATCAACGGTTGGCTCGACAGGGGTATCCGGAAATAACCCTGCTGTCAGTGAGCCTCAAGCCAGTTTGCTCCCACTCCGCATGAAGCCTCCATGCATACGCGTCCGTTGTATGCTTCCGACATAAGAGTCGTCACCAATTCTTTCATTTCGTCCGCTTCATCCGGTGGCACGTCAAAATTGAGTTCGTCGTGCACCTGCATAATCATGCGGCTTTTCAGTCTCCTGCGGCGGATTTCATCGGCTATGCGCACCATAGCTGTTTTTATGATGTCGGCCGCAGTGCCCTGTATTGGAGCGTTGATGGCATTTCGTTCGGCATACCCGCGCACTACAGGGTTGCGGCTGTCGATGTCGGGCAGCATGCGTCGGCGTCCGAGCTGAGTGACCACATATTTGTGTTGGCGTGCGAGTTCGATTGAGCGCTCCATGTAGGCTTTGATTGTCGGGAATGTGTTGAAGTATCCGTCAATAAGCGCTTTCGCATCGGCGCGCGGTATGCTGAGCCTCTGCGAGAGGCCGAAAGCTGAAATGCCATACAGAATGCCGAAATTGGCTGTCTTTGCATGTCGGCGTTCATCGGCAGTCACCTCCTCAAGCGGCTTTTTATAGATGCGTGATGCAGTTATGGCATGTATATCGCGGTTGTTGGCAAAGGCCTCGAGCATCACTGCGTCTTCAGCCATGTCGGCTGCCAGACGAAGTTCAATCTGAGAATAGTCGGCCGATAGGAAAAGATGCCCTTCGTCAGGAATGAATGCACGGCGGATGTCGCGCCCCATTTCCTCGCGGACAGGTATATTCTGCAGATTGGGGTCAGATGATGATATGCGTCCCGTGGCCGTGACAGTCTGGTTGAAGGTCGTGTGTATTTTTCCGTCGGCAGGGTCGATATACTGAGGCAGGGCATTGATGTAGGTGGAGAGCAGCTTCTTGATTTTGCGATATTCAAGAATCATTCCTATTATGGGGTGGGAGGCACTCAGTTTTTCGAGGACTTCCTCGCTGGTGGAGTATTGTCCGGTCTTGGTTTTTTTCGCTTTGGGGTCGAGGCCGAGGCGGTCGAAGAGTATCTCGCCTACCTTTGAAGGTGAACTCACATTGAAAGTCTCTCCGGCAAGAGCATATATTTCATTCTCCAGGGCGGTCAATCTTTCCTCCAGTCCGCTACCGGCATTCTCAAGGGCATGTATGTCGATACGGACTCCTGCCGACTCCATATCGGCCAGGACCTCAACAAGCGGCAACTCCATATCGGCGAGCAGTGAGTCCATGCCGAGTTGGTTGATTGCTGTGTCAAGCTTAGGGTATATGTCAAGGGCTGCTACTGCCCATGTGGCACAGATGCTTTCTATCTCCGCATCAGAGGCCTGTGTCTCGCCTCGTTTAGGTTTAAGCGGCGGCATCTGAGGCAGCGAACGGTTGAGATACCGTTCGGACAGAGCTGGCAGCGTATGTCGTCCTTCCGGCTCGATGAGATAGTGTGCCACCGATGTATCGTAGTAATTAATCATCGGGCGAGTTCCTGTGTCCTCTTTGCGGGCCGCCACTATGAAGCGCTTCACATCAGGGCAAACTTTCCTTATCTTGTGATTGCCCGTAAGTTCAATCAATGCCTTGCAGGCTGATATGTTTTGAGTATCCAGCCACCACACGTGTCCCGACGGGAAAGCCACCGCTGTACCACGCCACCGGGCGTCGGCATCAGATTCTCCACGCGCATCGGCCACAATGGCACATTCTACAGCTTCTGCCGCCTCGGCGCGAAAGCGAGCAAGAACGTCGTCATTGTCCACTATTGTATAGTCAGGTGCTGCAGGTTCGGTCATGACGGTTTCTGCAGACTCATTGTCAAAGTCGAACAACGAGGGTTGAGCCGATACTTTAGGTGATGAGGATTGTTTCTCACCATTTATGCGTTTCTCCACCCGGGTGCGCAGCGTGCGGAACTCCAGTCTGTCGAAGATTTTGAACAGGGCGTTCAGGTCGGGTTCGCCAACTCTGAGCTGCTGCAGGTCGGTATCAACCGGTACATCGGTGCGGATAGTTGCCAGGAACTTTGAAAAACGGATTTGCTCGGCATTATCCTCCACTTTTTTCTTCAAAGCACCTTTTAGTTCAGCAGTGCGCTCAAGCAATGGGTCTACGCCTCCGAAGTCGTGTATCAGTTTTATGGCCGTTTTTTCTCCTACCCCGGGACATCCGGGAATGTTGTCTATCTTGTCGCCCATTAAGGCCAGAATGTCAATTACCTGGAGTGGATTGTCAATCCCGTAGCGGGCGCATACCTCAGCCGGACCTCGCAATTCGAAATCCTGTCCGCGATAGGATGGTTTGTATTGCCAGACATGGTCATTGACCAATTGTCCGAAATCTTTGTCGGGCGACATCATATATGTCATATATCCCTTTTCGGCAGCCTGCCTGGAGAGTGTCCCTATCACGTCGTCGGCCTCAAACCCCGCCACTTCAATCACTGGCAGGCGGTAGGCCTCGATAATTTCCTTGATTATCGGTACAGAGCGCTTGATATCTTCCGGCGTCGCACTCCGCTCGGCCTTGTATCCTTCGTATGCTTCGTGGCGGAATGTGGGTCCGGGAGGGTCGAAGCATACCGCCAGGTGGGTAGGCTGTTCTTTCCTTAATAATTCTTCCAGAGTGTTGACAAAACCGAATACGGCCGATGTGTTGAAGCCATCGGTTGTCAGGCGTGGTACACGTATCAAAGCGTAATACGCTCTGAAAATCAACGCGTAGGCATCAAGCAAAAATAAGCGCTCGGTATTTTCAGACATAAGTTGCAGGATGAGGTTTGTACACTAAAATAGATTTGATTGTAAACCCGAAATAAAAACAGTTATTATGAGCAAAGGTACTATTTTTAGTATCTATTACAAAATCATCATATCTAAAACGTTATTCAGTATGTGGTAATTGAAAAAAATATTATAATTTTGCTCTGATTTTGCATCACGAACGATTGCAGTCTTTAAGTTTTCAGATGAGCAAGACCGACTTTTTAGCCGATATTCAGTGCACGATGGCTGCCGAACTTGGTGAGATGAACGACATTATCCACCGTTTTCTGGCCACCGACAGTCCGCTGATGAATGAGGTTGTTACCACGTATCTTCGAACCAAGGGTAAACAGATACGTCCATTGCTCGTTATCCTGAGTGCCAAGATGCTCGGTCGGGTCAACAATCATGTGCTCTATGCAGCAGCCGCTCTCGAGATGCTGCATAATGCTTCGTTAATCCATGATGATGTGGTCGACGACACACGCACCCGTCGTGGCCGTGATACAATCAATGCCGTATGGGACAATCATATAGCCGTGTTGGTAGGCGATTTCTTCGTTTCTAATGCTTTAGCGGCAGGTATTGCCACAAACAGACTGTCAATTATCTCGGCATTGTCGGCACTGGGCAAAGAACTCAGTTTGGGCGAGATTGACCAGATTTGCAATGCTCGTGAGCATTATATCGATGAGGCGCGTTACCTCGACACCATAGCAAAAAAAACGGCATCGCTTTTCATGAATTGCGTCCGTATGGGCGGAGAGGCGGCTGGGGCTGAAGAACAGCAGATAGCGCCAATGGTGAATTTTGCACGCCTTTTGGGTCTGACCTTCCAGATAAAAGACGATATTTTCGACTATTATGACGACCCTGCAATAGGCAAACCCACCGGCAACGATTTGAGAGAGGGAAAAGTGACACTCCCGCTCATTCATGCACTGCTTACAGCACCTGAGGCCGAGGCTGTTCCGATGAGGGAACTGCTTGCATCAGATTCTCTGACGGATAATGATATTGAAAGGCTCACTTCATTTGCAATCAGCCATGGAGGTATAGAATACGCCTATACAGTTATGCGGGCTATGCAGAAGCAGGCTGCAGAAATCATCACTCCTTATCCCGACTCGCAGGCAAAGCGGGATTTCCTGAATATTTTCGACTATATTATTTCGCGCCGGACCTGATGCTTCTTTCATACATGACTCCCGGTGTATCCGAGGCCGGATGCGACGAAGCCGGTCGCGGATGTCTTGCCGGCCCGGTATTTGCAGCCGCCGTCATATTGCCCCCTGATTTTGAATTGCCCGGCTTGAACGACTCAAAACAATTGTCGGCCAAGCGGCGCGATGCGCTCCGTCCGGAGATTGAAAGCGGAGCGTTGGCATGGGCTGTCGCCACGGTTTCTCCCGAAGAAATCGACTGCATCAATATTCTCAACGCTTCAATCCTTGCCATGCATCGTGCGCTGGATGCGCTGACCGTAAGGCCGGAACATATTATTGTCGACGGCAACCGGTTCAAACCTTACGGTGAGATATCATTCGACACAGTGGTAAAAGGAGACGGTAAGTATATGTCTATTGCCGCAGCTTCGATATTGGCCAAAACCCACCGCGACGAGTATATGTTGCGTATGGCAGCCGAATATCCGGGCTACGGTTGGGAAAAGAATATGGGCTATCCCACCAAGGCCCACCGAGAAGCCATAGAACGTCTTGGGTTAACTCCTATACATCGCCTTACCTTTGCCGGCCTCGGTCGCCACTGACCGAATGTAAAGATAAGAAACATCGTTATAGGAGGTAGAGTCAACATTCAACTTCATAATGTGCTATATGGTCACTATTTATAAATTGACTGAGCAGATAATTCAACAAGCGATGAAAGTGCACGTCCCCTCTTACTATGGAATTTAATCCTCAATAATTTCCCAATGGCCGCCTTTCTTTGGTCCAATACGCTTTATTAGGTGTGACATTTTAACAATCTCACGATCTATTGTCGGAGCACTAACCCCTATTGCTTTCGCTATTGAATCAAGACTAATTGTAGGATTCTCTTGTATTAATTCGAGAATATTACGCTGACGCTGAGAGATGTTTTTAGCATCATTTTTAGCATCATTT
>CAYVNJ010000087.1:0-6365 GCA_964452865.1 uncultured Sangeribacter sp.
ACGGAAAGTAGCCGTGGGGTAAGCATAGCGCACCCCGCGGTTCTTCGTATTAAGAAGCTGTCTTCTTGCGGGGATTATTTTATGTCGTACCGATAGAGGGTATCGCCGCCTGCCTCCACGACGTATGAACGGTTGATTATCCTTCTCCCCTCGGACAATGTCTCTCCCGGATTGAGACGCACACGACCATAAATCAGCGAACCCGAACCACGCAATGTGCCGTCGGCCGAGGCAGCAGGCCATGTTTCGAAATCTCCAGAGCCCCAGGCTGCATCTACAAACAGAGGAACTCTACCCCACTCCATGCGGTAGCGGCCTGTCCCTATCATCATGGCCGAGCGGCAATCCTGGGTGTACCGGCGAGGCATCCCGCGCAGCAAACGCTCCGGAATATCCGCAGCGGGCAATTCCACTCCGATGCGTGACGACGGGTCGGCATCCAGACGCTCAAGCACCGGATATTGCACTGAAGAAAATCGACTCTGCACCATTATGAGGACTCCTCCATAGAGCATATCGAGCAAGAGCGCTCCGACCGCAACAGCCCTGAGCTGCCTGCCCGGCAAGACAACACGCTCTGCAACTCCCAATGCCAACACATATAATGCCATACACGCCGGCCAAAGCACACGACCCTGACCGCCGAGCACCACAGCAATGCCGGCGGAGGCCACAGCCACGGTCGTCCAGAAAACAAATGCTGTCCTATCCTTAACTACAAAACCGAGTCTATGCGTCACCCAGCCCCACACAACGATAAACAGCGTTATGTAGAGAGGCCATAAATGAAGCAAAGCCCCTATCGAAGCCGAGGGATGGGCGTCATGCCGACCGAGACGGGCAAGAGTAGACGGAGCTAACGAGCACATGGCGGCAGCAATGCAGAGGACTATCGTCATCAGTACAGCCACACGAAGCCGCGGCTTAAAGACGCACAAACCGACAACAGCCCCCGCTGCCACCGGCAGAGCGAAGCCTTCGTGCATGAGCCCTGCCACAGCAGCCACAGCGCAGCCAATCGCAAGCCGCAGCCGGGGGTGCTTTCCAGACTCATTCATGAAACACACCGCAAAACCGACAGCTGCCAGCGACGGCACTACATAATTCACAAAACAGTCGGCAGCCACCAGCTCGTCAGCCCACGGAAACCAGAGCCATAAAGCCAGCGCACCTACCGACATAACCCAGCACCGCAATTCACGGCCGGCGACAATGGAGGCCGCCTTAAATGTCAGCCTAACCCATGCGGCGGCAGCGAGGCCGAGCACCAGAGCCAAAGCCCACCTGGGCAAAGGCACGAGGAGCAACATGAGCAAATTAGCACCGCGGGCATTGACATGCCGCCAATGCGGCGCGAGGGAACCGGCTGCGTCAGCAAACGATGTTATGAACGAACCCCGCGCATCCCAGAAGTCGGCCTCACACGTATCGGGCACTGTGCGCGCATACATGAAATCATCGCCATACGGAGCGGCAACCCATAGCCAGAGCGCGAGTATCAATCCTGCCGCACAGGCAACAACAGTGGCGAAACGTGATGAAGTCATTGAGGCTAAATTCAACTTTCGGCAAATATAGCAATGATTTTTCAGGGTAAAAATATATGCATTTGATTTTTTTATGTAAATTTGTCGCCAAGATACCGAAACATGCTCTTTTAGAAGCGGTATCATATTGGCGCAATAAACATTATAAACCATAAATACATCTTTATGACAACACGTTTACTCAAATCTGCGATGCTCGGAGCTGCAGCAGTCATCTGCTCGTTCACAACATCCGCACAGGACATTGAAGTCGGTGTCACATCAATGTCGCCCAACCTCGGAACTGAGAAAGTTTCTAAACTCGACAAGCTGGTGATTGACTACACTCCGGCCAACGTCACATTCACAAGCGCGACTCCCGATTTCAGCAACAAGTGGATGATGCTCTACCGCAACGACGGTACACCCACCACACCTAAAATGATGCAGCTGTCGAATATCGACATCGAATCTCGCTTCACCAGCGACAACAAAGTCGAGTTGATTTTCACTCCGGCTCTTACAGAGGTCGGCGAATATGCCCTCTTCCTCTCAAAAGGTAAATTCGTATTCACCGATGAAGACGGCACACGATACATCAACGACGAGATGATGCGCTACTTCAACATAACCACCTCGCTCGAACCTGAAGTACTGCCCGAAGCCATAGAGACTGTCATCCCCGCATGTGGCCCTATATCGCTGTCAAAAGTAGCCAAGGGTCTCAACTCAATTAAACTGAGATTTTCAGAGGCTGTCGAGATAAATACAGAAATGAAGACCGGCATCGGCATGTACTATGCCGGACGCCCCTATGCTGTCGAGACAATCAAGGTAGGCACTGACAATGTAGTGGTCGACCCTAACAACAACAAACAGGTCAACCTCACATTTACAAAAGGCATGAACTTAGGTGCATACAAAATCGAAGTTCCCGCCGGCATGTTCAAGATTGGCAATGAATCAGTCGATGGTTTCAACCTGATTTACAACGTCACTGCCGGTGAGAACATTTCACTCACACCTGCCGAAGGTCCTGTTGAAGAAATCATTACAATCGAAATGGAATACACCAACGCCAAGTGGGTGGCATTCCGCGACTACACATTCGGCGAGGCAACATTCACATACGCCGACGGCACACCCGTTGACGGCATCAACGTGAAAATTGAAAATGCCGCCGACGCACGCACAATCCTCTTCACACTCAACAAACGTGTCACAGAGATGGGCTCATACCGCCTCAATATCCCCGCCGGTGCAATCTCTATCACATACGAAGACGATACAGAGTCATTAAGCGAGGAACACTCATTCTACTACGACATCGTGGCAGTAGCCAAGCCTACTATCCTTCCGCGTGAAAGTAGCTACAACACTGCTCAGATTGAAGACCTCCAGAACTTCCGTCTGCTCTTCAACACAGGCCTCTCGCTCAAGGAATTTGAAGAAGGCACAGTTGCTCAGTGGTGTCAGGTTGACGAAATGGGCAATGTTATCGAAACTACAAACTTCAAGGTTGACGCCGACCGCACCGAACTCAACGCCCGCACAATCTACCTCATTGCCGCCACAGAAGAAGATGCTGCAAAAATGGCAGACCTTGAGACAGGCGACTACACCTTCGTAGTAAATGCCGATGCATTCACATTTGCAAAAGAAGGCCTCGAAGGCGACTTCAAGAACACTGCTTTTGTATTCAACTACTCGTTCGTAAAACTTGGTGTTGAAGAAATTCTTGCTCCCGATGCAAAAGTGACTGTAGTATCAATCGACGGTAAGGTAATTCTGCGTAACGCCGAGCAGAGCGCCCTCAACTCACTCGACAAAGGCCTCTACATCGTCAACGGTCATAAATTTGTAATTAAGTAATCCGGGACACAATCCCACACAATCCGCTTCATAAAAAGGCGTCGGGCAGACAACCCGACGCCTTTGGTTTGCATAGCCGACCCATTTTGTATAAATTTGCCGATGTGTTTCAACAATAGTTTCGCACTGTATGGCAGGAATTAAATCATTAGCCAAAGAGACCGCCGTCTATGGCCTGTCGAGCATTCTGGGCCGCTTTCTGAACTGGTGTCTCGTTCCGCTCTACGTCTACATCTTCCCCACCGAACAATACGGCATCGTGAGTTATCTGTACTCCTTCACGGCCGTAATGCTCGTAATCCTAAACTACGGCATGGAGACAGGGTTCTTCCGGTTTGTCAGCGCCCGCGACGAGGACGACCCCGGCCGGGTCTACACCACGTCGCTCATATCCGTCGGCACGACCTCGATGCTGTTCATCATCCTGCTCTCGCTGTTCATAAGGCCTATAAGCACTGCCATAAAACTGCCTGCTCATCAGGAATACGTATGGCTGCTCGGAGTGACAATAGGGCTCGATGCCTTTGCCAACCTGCCGTTCGCCTATCTGCGATACAAAAAACGTGCATTCCGCTTTGCCGCTATCAAGCTGACCAACATAGGAGTCAACATAGCGCTCAATCTGTTCTTCCTTCTGGCCTGCCCGGCCATACAGCGCCACTCTCCTGCCGCAATCGACTGGTTCTACACCCCGATGGGAGGCGAGTCATTCGGCATAGGGTGGATTTTTGTGGCCAATCTTATTTCCACACTCGTCAACATCCTCATGCTCACACCCGAACTGACCGGACGCACATATCGGTTTTCGGGCAAAGTGCTGCGTCGCATGCTCTCCTATAGCTGGCCATTGCTCATTTTGGGAGTAACCGGCATCATGAGCCAGAACATGGGGCAAATCATCATACCCTACCTTTTCACCGACCAGGAAGTGGCACGCTCAATGGTCGGAATTTACGGTGCCAATATCAAGATAGCAATCGTCATGGTGATGTTCACGCAGGCATTCCGCTATGCCTACGAACCATTCATCTTCGCCAAAGCCCGCGAGGCCGGCACAGACCAGAAACAGGTGTACTGCGACGCCATGAAGTTCTTCGTCATCTTCGGGCTCTTCATCTTCCTCGGAGTGATGTTCTTCCTCCCCCTGCTCAAGCATTTTGTGTCAGCCCCCTACTGGCCCGGACTCCGCGTAGTGCCCATAATGATGCTGGCCGAACTCTTCTTCGGCATCTTTTTCAATCTCTCGCTCTGGTACAAACTCACCGACCGCACCCGCTGGGGCATGTACTTCTCCGTGGCCGGATTTATAATCATGGGCGCACTCAATATATGGTGGGTGCGCGCCATCGGGGCGCCCGACGGCTATATAGGCTCTGCATGGGCGGCTTTCACAGCCTATTTCATAATAATGGTTCTGTCCTACATAGTCGGACGCCGCTACTATCCGCTTCCCTACGAAGTCGGACGCATGAGCGCCTACACGGCAATCGCACTTCTGCTCTGGGTGGTCGGACACTGGGCCGGCAACCTGCCTCATCCGGCATTGATGTACACCGCAAGAGTACTCCTGCTCGGAATATTCCTCCTGTCGGTCAAGCTGATAGAACAACGGCATCGCAAACACGCCTGAACTTTGCCGTGCCTCCGGCGTTAGATTAATAAAATCATATCTAATACCGACCGATTATGAAATCAGACCCTACAAATATGTATCTGCTCGATTTTGGCGACGCAGGTTCATATATATTCAAATCAACCGACGATGAAGCTGCACGGCGTCATGCAGCGGGCATCAACGACGTGCTGCGCAACATGGTGGAGCGCCAGTATCCCAACTACGATTTCAGCCAGCTCACACAGGCACACCTGCGCAAACTCACCGAAAAGGAGGCCGCGACACACTCCGACTGGCCACGCATGACACCCGAAATCCTCAACAAGATAGCATCCGATGCATGCAATGAGGCCGCAGCCACTGCAGCCGTCAACCAACAGAACGACGACGCGCCCTGGTCTGACATCAACAACTGAGAAACGACCAGATAATATAACAACCGTTTTTGATGACCCCGTGCTGTAAATTTCAGCACGGGATATTTTTATAAATACACCCCTATTTAGCAAAACCACACCTTAAGAAATATCAAATTATTTTGAAAAATATTTTACATAATTTTTGACAATTAAAAAATTATTCCTAAATTTGACCTGAACAACACTCCCTGCTATAGTTTGCCACCCGCCGACATCTCAAAGTAAGTTGTTAAGTATCAACTATTAACCCCTAAAAAACATAAAATTATGAGAAAGAAAGCAAGTAACAGATTCAGATTTTTAGCTTCAGTATTAGTGGCGGGAGTGGCATTTGCATCACAGGCAACGGATGACATTCCTTCATCAGGATTAAAGTATATCAATACTAACTATAAGTTTATTTATCATAGCCATGTAAATATGAACGATAGGCTTAGCAATAAATTTTGGGAAAATGAATCATACGCTACTGATGTAGATTATGAATATGAATTTATAGATGATATTGTATATGATGATAAAATATATTCACGATTAGGAATTGCAAGTGCAACAATTCATGACTACTTCAAAAGTGGCTCTTATCACGAGTACAAAATTGATGGAAAATATATACGATATTATTCTGTTATTATGCGTGAAGAAGATGGTATTGTATACGCACGTATAGCAGAACCTTATTCGTTTAGTCATAGCTTCTTTAAACCGGAAGGAGACAGGATATGCTATTATGGCTCTCCTGATGAAGAAATTACAATCTATGACAACAATCTTGCAATAGGCGATACATATTGCCCAATCAACAACGAAGATTTCGGTACGCCGGAAGATGAAAACCATAAGCGCATGGTTCTTGATGAGATTGCAACTAAAGAAAATTTTTTGAGTCTTTGGAATGACGGACGGCTAACGCTTGAAAAAATATCTTACGAC
>CAYVNJ010000088.1:0-1779 GCA_964452865.1 uncultured Sangeribacter sp.
ATATCCTTGAGTCTAACGGCTCATCATCAATGGCAACCGTTTGTGGCGGCACTCTTGCCCTGCTTGATGCCGGCGTCAAGATGAAACGCCCGGTAGCAGGTGTGGCCATGGGTCTTATCAGCGACTACGACAGCGACAAATATGCCGTTCTTTCCGACATCCTCGGCGATGAAGACCACCTCGGCGACATGGACTTCAAGGTGACCGGTACAACCGAAGGTATCACCGCCACCCAGATGGACATAAAGTGCGACGGCCTTAGCTATGAGATACTCGAAAAGGCTCTAAATCAGGCTCGCGACGGACGTCTGCACATCCTCGGCATCATCAATGACACTATACCCCAGCCCCGCGAGGACTACAAGCCTCACGTACCACGTATCGTCACAATCGAGATACCCAAAGAGTGCATAGGTGCAGTCATCGGACCTCAGGGTAAGGTTATCCAGGGCATCCAGGAAGAGACCGACTCTGTCATCTCTATTGAAGAAGATACAGAACGCGGAATCGGCAAAGTAGAGATAGCCGCCAAGTCTAAGGAAAATCTTGACGCTGCTTTGGCTCGCGTGAAAGCTATCGTGGCTCAACCTGAAGAAGGCGAAGTATATAAAGGCACTGTACGCTCAATTCTTGAATTCGGTGCTTTTGTAGAATTCATGCCCGGCCGCGACGGACTGCTCCACATCAGCGAGATTTCTTGGGAACGCCTCGAAAATATGGATGCCAGCGGTCTGCACGAAGGCGATGAAGTCAACGTCAAACTGATTGAGATTGACAAGAAAACCGGCAAATACCGTCTGTCGATGCGTGCGCTTACACCCAAACCCGAAGGCTATGTAGAGCGCGAACGCCGTCCTCGCCGCGAAGGTGGTGAACGTCGTGAGGGAAGCGAACGTCGTGAACGCACACCTCGTCGCGATGGCGAACGTCGTGAAAACCGTGGCCCACGCCGCGACCGCGCACCTCGCCACGACGACAATAGCAACAGCGCAGAATAATCAATACTGATTATCTTCATAATCCGGGGGAGCTGATGTCATCAGCTCCCCCTACTTTATTTATAATGCTAAAAGAATATCAGAAACGGCGTCGTAGCGAGCGGAACACAAATCCTATATGTCTGGCCACAGTCGGGAAGACGCCATAGTGCCGACACATGATGTTGAAACGCTCAATGAGTGAAGCCCGGTGGTTCTTGTCGGTCAGACCGTCGGCCAGATAATCTATAGCCACAGTATGCAGATTGACCGCGCTACCCTCTCGCATCGATTTCAATGCACGCACGCACCAATCATAGTCGGCGGAAAATCTATAAGTTGTATCATAATGAGTTGCCAAATCCCTACGCAACATAAATGCCTGATGACAAACAAGCATACCTTTCGAGAACGATTTGAAATCAAGCCGCTCAGGCACAGACAGGTGACGCGGTTTGATAAAATTCCTGTCGGCATCCACAATATTCGTATCGGCATAGATTATATCCGGATTTGAACTCGCTGCCTCCGCATACAGCCCGAGTGTGTCAGGCGAGTGAAAAGAATCACCCGCATTCAGAAATATAACGTACTTCCCCTTTGCTCTGTCGAGTGCCTTATTCATGGCATCGTATAAGCCACGGTCGCGCTCTGACACCACCGACACACCGGGAATTAAATCTCTGTACCCCTCAATCACCTCAAGAGTATCATCTGTCGAGGCTCCGTCGGCTACGATATACTCGAAATCCTTAAACGACTGTGCGGCAATAGAGTCAAGCGTCGGTCGTACCACACCGGC
>CAYVNJ010000088.1:1789-6305 GCA_964452865.1 uncultured Sangeribacter sp.
GTCACTGTTATTACTGAAAAAAGCGGCGTATTGTCCATAATTGCAAGCCCGGGTATAGCAACACCTCACGGCGCTACAAAATTACAAAAAAGAAATTAAGCCCGCCCAGGCACAATTTGGAATGATTCTAAATACCCTCAAAAAAAGGTTCAAACATTGTCGGGGTGGCAAATAAGATATAATTTTGCCCTACAAATTTTCCATAACTAACAACTCTAAATAACTAACAACTATGGCTTACGTAATCACAGACAAATGTATAGCTTGCGGCACATGCGAACCCGTTTGCCCCGTAGAGGCTATCTCAGCCGGCGACATCTACAAAATCGACGCTGACACATGCATCAGCTGCGGTAGCTGCGCAGAGGTTTGCCCCAACGATGCTATCGTAGAAGGCTAATCTATAGCATAGAAAAAGACTAAAAGGAGCGGTTCATCACGACCCGCTCCTTTTTTCGTATCTATATCTATTGTCTCAATAAATCTGCGAAAATCAATTGTACCGACAATGGTTCAATCCGCCGGATGAGACAAGGGGATGCACGCGGATGTGCACCCCCCTCGAAAACTAATTTATATTACTCCTGTTTATCTTACGATAGCCTTGAATGTACGTCCACCCTGACGGATTATGTAAATCTGTCCAGCTTCAGGATGAGCCACACGCATACCCTGCAGAGAATATACTTCGGCATTTTCAAGGTCAGCAATTGTCATTGCAACGCCGTTAGGCTTGATTTCAATGACATAAGTACTGATTTCACTCTTCACGCCATCAAGTTCTGCATAAACGCTCAATGAGCCTGAAGCGACAACCTTAACGGGTTCAGTGTAAAGTGTATATTCAGCTTCTTCAGCTGGCTCTACAGCCTCAGCGGTTGAGAACAGATAGTAAATCTTGGCACCCTCTGTTGCACAACTCAGGACAACATCCACAGCCTCTGTGCTTTCGAAAGTGCTCGATGTGCTGAGGATTGTTTCGCCAACCTTGGCCACTGGTACTTCGGGAGCTTCAACATCAACTCCCTCTGATTCCACTTTCAGTGAAGCGCGACCTGAAATTGCAGGTGTGGTGTAGTAGCCATCTACAAGCTTGTCGGTCACATCCTCATCATTAAACAAGACTTTTACAATCTTCGTATTGCCTACGGGCGATATCTTGAAGCGAAGAACGCTGCCATCATCAAGAAGGATTGCCTGTCCGCTGACAACCTGCATCATATTGTCAGCCTCTGCGTCCTCTGCTGCGGCACGGCAGGGCTTTTCAGATTCCGATGAGCCGTAGGTCTGCGAACATGAAGTATCGACACCCGGGCCACTTGTATAGTCGAGTCGACCGTCAAGAACTGCAAATCTACCCCAAACAGAAGCCTGCAGATAGTCGAAGAACGAATCCGAAGGAATTGAGAGTACACATTTCTGGTAATTCATTGCGGTATTGAAGTCTTCGGACAGCGTAGGCGGAACGGTGTTCAGCGATGTTATCCACGTGAGCGGAGTGCCTTGGAAAGCACCTCCACCTATTTCACTTACGGTCGCAGGAAGCTCAATCGAGGTAATCGATGTGCCGCTGAAAGCATTATCGCCAATGCCTCGTACTCCTTTACCCAGAGTCACCGACAATAGATTACGGCAATTTTCAAAACAGCCATAGGGTATATTGGTAATTAAATCAGGAATACGGATTGTAGCGAGAGGTGTGTTCGAGAAACATCCGTTTCCTATGTACTCACACACCTCCGGAATCTGAACCTCGGTCAACTCTGTATTGGCAAATGCATATCCACCTATTGAGCGGACTCCTGCAGGCAAGGTTATGTCGCCCTCAAATATTGCATCCGCAAACGCCCAGTCGCCAATCACTTCTACTGTTTCAGGTATTGTCTTAACCACAGGAGTAGTATGATAATTGACTGTTTTAACACCCTGAGGGAAGTACTGACATTCAAAAGGAAGAGAACCGTTGCGTGCGAGATTAGGGAATATATCAGATTTTGCTTCCGACAAATCAAGCTCGATACAGTGAATCATGTTCGTGCGGAACTGCTCCCAGTCATCTTCGGTTATCTCGCCGGTTATCTTCAGCTTGAGGACGTTCACGGGCATTGTGCCTGTCTGATTGTACAAAGCCACCGACAGCGATTCAGTGCCGTCCAGATTTACAGTTACTGCTCCGGTCACTTCATCAAGAATCGTCATTCGCGACCACATTTCATTCGCTCTATATGCTGCCTTAGCTTCATACGGAACAACTGCCAGGATATTCAGAGGGTCATTCGAACCGAATACTTCGCTATCCAATGTCGGAGGATTCGGACTGCTGATAAACACAGCGGTCGTATTTGAAAATGCGTTTTCCGGAATGCTTGTCAGGCCATTGCCTATTTCATAACGCCCTATTTTGCACTCCCCACCTTCATTCAGTGTAGTCACAGAATCAGGCAGCTTCAGACTTTTTAATGAGTGAAACCAATTGAGGTCCACCAATTCGCGACCCTCTTCAACAATAACTTCAGTCACCATCATATCATCATCAGTGCCAACTACTCCTTCTCCAAGTTCTATATCCTTCGGAATATAAAATGAACTCAGGGGACAACCATAGAAAGCACCTCCGCCGATTGAAGTTACTGAATTCGGAATCGATACCGATGTCAGACTTCTACAGTGCTGGAAAGTACCTATTTCAATTGATGTAACGGAGTTGGGAATTTCTACTGATATCAGGTTGCTGCAATAAAAGAAAGCCCACTCACCGATTGAAGTTACTGAATTTGGAATCAATACCGATGTCAGACTGTTGCAACCATTGAAAGCATAACCACCGATTGAAGTAACGGAGTTAGGGATTTCTACTGATGTCAATGCAGAGCAATTCTCGAAAGCACTCTCACCGATTGAAGTTACTGAATTCGGAATCAATACCGATGTCAGACTGTTGCAACCATTGAAAGCATAACCACCGATTGAAGTAACGGAGTTAGGGATTTCTACTGATGTCAATGCAGAGCAATTCTCGAAAGCACTCTCACCGATTGAAATGACGGTATACTCAACACCCTCATACGTAATGGTTGAAGGAATGATTACATCCCCTTCGATTTCGTTATCACACCTACTTACACTACATGTTCTTGCATCGTTGAGCATGACAAAGTATGACAGTGTCTTTCCTTCATGTATATAATCAACTGTTACAGTATTATCTTCAATATTTCTAAATCGTTGCCATTGGCTTTCAAGATAATTTCCTTTACATCCATCAGGCACTATTAATGTAGCATTAGAATAAGTTTCTTCTGAAAAAGCACCACCATTAATCCAACACGGTTGAGTTGCGAGGCATGTGATAGTCTCAATTTCTGTACAACCTTCGAATGCAGAGCTCCCAATTAACTCTACAGAGCTACCTACTACAACTGTCTTAAGGCTGCTGCAATCCGTGAAAGCCATATCGCCGATTGACGTAACGGAGTTCGGAATTTCTACTGATGTCAGACTGCTGCAACCATAGAAAGCCATCTCGCCAATTGAAGTAACTGAATTCGGGATTTCTGCCGATGTCAGACTGCTGCAACCATAGAAAGCCATCTCGCCAATTGAAGTAACTGAATTCGGGATTTCTACCGATGTCAGACTGCTGCAATAAGAGAAAGCCTCACGACCGATTGACATAACAGAGTTCGGAATTTCCACCGATGTCATGCCGGCACAATCACTGAATGCACTTTCACCAATTACCGTTACTATATAGTCTACACCATTGTATGTAAGAGCAGATGGAATTATGAAATTACCAGAAATTGTTTCAGGCTGTACAACTTTCCTAATTACACACGTTCCATCATCTACTAATGCTAAACAATTCAGTGTAACACCCTGATAAAGATAATTAAATTCAACTACATTGTCGGTTGAAATTTCTTCCATGGGTAAGTTCCAACCTTTACTCTGGAAAATAGATGCGCAACCCATAAGGATATACAATATTGGTTTTTTGAAACAACCTGTGTATTCACAAGGGGATGTAGTAAGATATGTCACTGCTTCCACCGGGCAATATATAAAAGCACTTCCATTTATATAAGTGAGAGTTTTCGGCAACTCTATTGAGGTTATTCCATTACCGAAAAATGAACTGTCTCCAATACCTATTACTGTGTATTCCTCATCACCGTCTTTAACAACTTCAGGAATAATTAATGCGCCACTAATATGATTACCCGGTTCCGGATATAAATCATTAGGACCAAACACACCCGCCTTGGTCTCTACAGTCTTTGCATCTTCGTCAAGGACGGTGTAGTTTAAGATTTGACCCTCGTACTCATACGAGAAATCTCGGGCAAACGACGGGAGAGTTATCAGCACTCCCAACAGAAAAAGGAAAAGTTTCTTCTTCATTCTTTATTATGTTTTTGTGCCTCCTGACTCCCTAATTCGGCTGTTATGTCTGGATATAAGAAAAGAGGGGAATTCATCGCACCTCTATCATAGACAAACAGGCTCGCCAAAG
>CAYVNJ010000089.1:0-6300 GCA_964452865.1 uncultured Sangeribacter sp.
ATTACCAACACTTCTCACCCATTCTTCACCGGCAAACAGAAACTTGTCGATACAGCAGGTCGCGTTGATAAATTCCGCAGCCGCTACGGCAACCGCACGAAGAAGTAAGAATCAATACACTTCAACCACAAACAGGAGGCAAGACCGAGAAACCGGTACTTGCCTCCTGCTTTATATGCTTGTGTTCAGTGGGTCGCCGCCTGCGTCAGCAAAAACAGAGGATGAGTATCTGCGCAGTTATTACGCGCATAAACATAGTCAGAGGATAAACGGTCGAATAAGCTACCGCAGGCTCGTCATTACCTGCTATTTTATTTGAATAGGCCAGTGCCGGGGGGTCAGTATAGCCACCGCTCAAAAGACCCATAATCGTGAGGTAGTTCAATTTATATTTTGCACGTGCGATAATACCGACGACTAACAGTGGAATAAGAGTCACGACGAAACCATATCCAACCCATATAGCACCATTTGCATTGAATACAGTAGCCGCAAAATTTTTGCCCGCGGCAATTCCGACAGAGGCAAGGAAGAGACATATACCTATTTCCCGCAAAAGAAGATTAGCCGATGACGATGTATAGGTAACAAGGTGAATCTTATAACCGTATGCACTGATTAGAATTGCAACTACAAGCGGACCTCCGGCCAATCCAAGCTTCATAGGTACTGACATGCCTGGGAACTGAAGTGGAATGCTACCCACAATTATACCCATGAATATGGCAACGAACATAGTAATCATATTCGGCTGATTAAGACGCTTTAGTGAGTTGCCGAGACGGTCTGCGAGACGGTTGATGTCTTCAAGTTTGCCTACTACGGTTATACGGTCGCCCATCTGAAGTCGCAGGTTGGCTGATGCAAGAAGGTCAACACCGGCACGGTTGACACGGGTTGCATTGAGCTTATAACCCATTCGGAGACGCATTGACCCAAGTTTTACACCATTGTATTCGGGTTTTGTCACAACAATACGCCGGGAAACCACAGGTCCTTGCACCTGCTCCCATTCTTTCTCGACTGTCGGACCGAGAAAGCGCCGGAAGGTCTCTTCATCCTGTGCCGAAATTACAAGCAAAACGATGTCGTCAAGTTCGAGCACATCCTTGGAGGTAGGAATGATGACTTGTCCATCTGGTTTCTGGATACGCGAAATGACAAAGTTGCAATTAATAATGGTATGCAACTTCAATATGCTTAAGCCATTGATAAGGTCGTTCGTAACCTTGAACGTAACAACATGCGGAGCAAGCTGGGAATCTGATTTCTCCTCCTCGACAGCATGTATTTCCTTGTCTATATCAACCTTAAAAGCTTTCTTAATAATCAGCATGGCAATAATTATGCCGACAACGCCAAGAGGATATGCCGCCGCATAACCCATTGACATAGCCTGACTCGTGGCATAATCATCCGGATTAATCTGCAATACTGTCTGTTGTGCAGCACCAAGCCCCGGGGTATTTGTCACGGCACCGGAAAGTATTCCGACCAACTCACTGAATGTAGTCGTACCATTATATCCTCCCTGTATAAAGAATATACCGACTATCAAAACAACATTGAGCAGGATGGCGAGCATGGCAAGCATATTGAGACGCAGTCCTCCGTCTTTGAGCGAGCTGAAGAAACCCGGACCAACCTGCATACCGATAGAAAAGATAAAGAGTATCAGTCCGAACTCACGCAGAAAATGAAGGGTATTTGTTTCAACCACGTACCCCAGATGCCCCATCAGGATACCTACAAAAAGGACAAAGGTCACCCCCAGTGAAACACCTCCTATTTTAATCTTTCCACACCAGATGCCGGCAAAAATCACAAAGGAGTACAAAAGCACTGAATTTGCCAAAGCTTCCGACCCGGGCGAAAGTATGCTTACCAACCAATCCATACAGATATAGCTTTTCTTAAACTTAAAAAAACTCTGCAAAGGTACTAATTTTTTTCAACTGCCCGATTAACACTGTTTGGACTTAGGGATTTTTTATCTAATTTCGCACCATAGTAATTTTTCAAGAATACCCTAAGATATTATGAGCAAGATTAAAGCAGCAATAGTCGGCTATGGCAATATAGGCCGCTATACTCTTGAAGCACTGCGTGATGCCGAAGATTTCGAGGTTGTAGGCGTTGTGCGCAGAAATCCCGCAGAAGGCAATCATCCTGAACTTGGTAACATTGAGGTATGCAACAACATCGCCGCTCTAAGTACTAAACCCGATGTGGCTATACTTTGCTCACCCTCACGCAAAGTCAAGGAAACAGCCGAACAAATTATTCCTTTGGGCATAAACACAGTCGACAGCTTCGACATACATACTGAAGTACCTGCCCTACGTAAGCATCTTGATGCACTTTGCAAACAGTACAATGTGACATCTGTCATATCCGCCGGTTGGGACCCGGGGTCAGACTCTGTAGTACGCACTCTTATGCAGGCCATAGCTCCAAAAGGAATTACATATACTAATTTCGGACCGGGCATGAGCATGGGTCATAGTGTGGCAGCGCGTGCAATTGATGGTGTACGTGAGGCATTATCTATGACAATACCTATTGGTACAGGGCTACATCGCCGAATGGTATATATCGAGCTTGAACCGGGATATGACCTCAACTCTGTTAGCGAGGCAATAAAGAAAGACCCGTATTTTGCTTCTGACGAAACACATGTCATAAAGGTTGACAGCGTTGACGAGGTAAGGGACATGGGGCACGGCGTCAACATGACACGAAAAGGTGTTTCAGGCAAGACCCAGAGTCAGCGTTTCGAATTCAATATGACAATAAACAATCCCGCTCTGACAGGACAAATTCTTGTGTGCGCAGCAAGAGCAGCCATGAGATGCACACCAGGATGCTATACTATGATTGAGATACCGGTAGTTGACCTTCTTCCAGGCGACCGTGATGAGTGGATTGGCAAACTTGTTTAACAAAGTTAAATACTGTTAAAATCTTATTATCGGTGAACCAACAATCTATATCGTTGTTATACTTGTAATAAGATAAGAAGATAGATTTTTGTTCATTAAGTTTTTTCATGTAAAGGATTGATAATGTAAATCCTTTGAAAACAGGCCATACTCGTGAGAGCTTGGCCTGTTTTTAATTTCGTCGGTTGAATAGTCGTAGCAATTCTCCTATCCACAGGACAACCGAAGTACTGAGTATTATAGCGCACCAATCCGATATGGCTAATGGCGCTACATTGAAGAAAGCTCCTCCGAATGTAATTATCAATATCTGTCCAATGAATATAAATATTGCTATACTTAGGAACTCGCCGCACCCGCGCAAATGAAAAGCCGACCTTCCGGTCATGAATGCACGCGCGTTAAACATGTTCCAGAACTGCAAAAAGACAAAAATGGTAAAAAATACCGACAGTTCATAATTACTCAGACCGACATATCCGCCGGCATGCATCTTTCCTATCTGCCAAAGACTCGTCAGTTGTACATGCTCAAGGTAATAGAGAAGTCCGGTCATGCCGACGGCCATTGCTCCTCCGACACCAACGATGAAACGCCACATAGGTGCATTGATTATAAAATCATTTCTATCACGCGGTTTCTCTTTCATTACTGCCCTCGAAGGTGGCAGAGATGCAAGAGCCATGGCCGCAAACGTATCCATAATCAGATTGACCCAAAGCATCTGGGTCACTGTCAGAGGAGCTTGAGTACCCATAAACACGCCGCACATCACCACAAGACATGCAACTACATTAACAGTCATCTGGAAAAGAATAAAACGCCTGATATTCATAAAGAGTGAGCGACCCCAAACAACAGCATTTACAATCGAAGAAAAAGAGTTGTCGATAATTGTTATGTCGGAAGCTTCTTTGGCAACGGAAGTGCCGTCGCCCATCGAAAGTCCAACTTGAGCTGCCTTCAGCGCCGGTGCATCGTTTGTACCGTCGCCCGTCACTGCCACTACCTCGCCCTCATTCTGAAGCGCCTCAACGAATCTTCGTTTGTCCGTAGGACGAGCCCGCGCAACAATTTTTATTGAGCGCGCACGGTTTCTGAGTTCGCTGTCACTCATGGCCGCCACCTGCGAACCTTCGACTATTGACGCTTCAGCGCAATTATCATTCCACAATCCTATGCTGGCTGCAATAGACCGCGCGGTACGTGGGGTGTCGCCCGTCACTATCTTCACATCTACACCCGCAGCTGTAACCTCTCCCACTGCCTCAGCCACATCATCCCTCACAGGGTCTGAAATAGCCGCCACCCCTACGAGAGTCAGATTGTCCGGGAGTGTCTCTTGATTAATCGCAACTGCGTCCTCTTCTCTCATTACCCGCATTGCAAAAGCTAAGGTACGCATACCGGCTTCCTGACTCCGGGCAAGAAGCTCCTCAGCCATCTCTGAGTCAAAATCGCTGCAAAGAGCCATTATTCTCTCCGGAGCACCTTTGACATAAAGTATCTTCCGGCCGTCATTCCGCTCGATAAGCGTAGCCATATACTTCCGCTCTGTACTGAATGGAATTTCAGAAAGCACTTTTACCCGCGACCGTATGGTACGATAGTCTTTTCCCTGATTATTAAGGTAACTCAGGAGCGCACACTCCGTCGGATTACCCACATTCTTGGGTGGAATATCCGAAAAGTCAAGCTCTGCAGTTGAATTCACACACAAACTTTCGTCAATATCCTCCTGCGTGAGTCCGGGAGAACATAGCAACTCTCCTACCGTCATGCGATTATAGGTCAATGTGCCCGTCTTGTCTGTACAAATCACCGTGGCTGCACCCATAGTCTCACACGCATGAAGTCGGCGTACAAGATTATTCGATTTAAGCATCCTGCGCATCGAATATGCAAGGGCAAGCGTTACTGCCATAGGCAATCCCTCAGGCACCGACACCACAATCAGCGTTACCGCAATCATCAATGTCTGCAAAATGTAGGCCACACAGCCTACCCAATCAAACTCCACGTTAGCAAAGTACACCCATAGGCGACCTATCACCACTACCACACCAATTATGTAGGATATGCGCGAAATCATCACCCCGAGTCGCTCCATTTGCTCACTTAGCGGAGTTTTTACACCATTGTCCAGATGCGATTCCTCATAAACCTTGCCACACTCAGTAGCATCGCCAACAGCATCTACATGCATAACACCATGCCCCTCCATGACCCGAGTACCTCTGAGCACTCTGTTAGTGGGGAAAGTAGCATCTGGGTCAGAATGAGATACATCGGCAGATTTATGACATAGAGGCTCTCCGGTAAGACTCGATTCGTCAACACTCAACGAGACCGACTCAAGCAACTGTCCGTCAGCCGGAACTTCATCCCCCGTACTGAGAAGTACCACATCGCCTACAACCACTTCACTGCGTGCGACGCTCACTACATTTCCACAACGCCGTACATCGACAGGCTCATCATCGTTAACCTTGTTGAGAATACGAAACTCCTTCTCTGCCTTGGTCTCGAAAATAAACGCAAGTCCCGTGGCAAGAAAAATAGCTATAAAAATACCCGCCGGTTCAAAAAATACATTTGTCGATTGCTCCAGCACATAATATTCGTAACACGAAATGCCTATTGATGCTACTCCGGCAATCAAGAGTATGATTATCAGCGGGTCTTTGAATTTATCAAGAAACTTCTTCCACAACGGGGTCGCCACCGGCGGAGTCAAAATATTTTTGCCATGCAAACGGCGACTTTCTACAACTTCGGCCTCATCCAGACCGCGATACATATTCTTCTCTGTCATGGCTACAAAAATAGCAAAACATCCCCACCCCACAAAAAACGCCTAAGATGAAACCGGTCATTGTTGAGTCAACAAGCAATACTGACACGGAAGAGTTTGTTTGCATTTTCCACCGCGCCTTTCTGCACCGGACAAAAAGGGTCTGCGAAGTATACTGTTGTATCCAGTCTCTTGGCGACCCATTGATGTTCCATAAACTCGTATCCGTTATCAGTGGTTATGGTTCGGACATACCGTTTATATGGCAACAAAAGTCTGAAAACCGCACGAGCCACCACCTCAATATCACTAACCGTGCGACTCTAAAGCCTTAAAATGAAAATTTCATACTTACCCCTTCATACAAAAAACTCCGCAGACAGGTTTATCCAGTCTGCGGAGTTTCAGTGTCCGAGATGAGAGTCGAACTCACACGGCTTAATCGCCACTACCCCCTCAAAGTAGCGTGTCTACCAATTCCACCACCCGGACGTTCAGTTTGATAAGAGATGGAGCGAAAAACGGGACTCGAACCCGCGACCCCGACCTTGGCAAGGTCGTGCT
>CAYVNJ010000090.1:0-6243 GCA_964452865.1 uncultured Sangeribacter sp.
AAAGAACTGCATTTCCATTTGCTCAAATTCCCTCATGCGGAAAATGAACTGGCGGGCAACAATCTCGTTGCGGAACGCTTTTCCTATCTGGGCGATACCGAAAGGAATGCGCATTCGTCCTGTCTTCTGAACATTGAGATAATTGACGAAGATGCCTTGTGCCGTTTCCGGACGCAGATATACCTCCATAGCGCCATCAGCGGTTGAGCCCATTTCAGTCTTGAACATAAGATTGAACTGACGCACATCTGTCCAGTTGCGTGTGCCGCTTACCGGGTCAGCAATCTCACAGTCAATTATAATCTGACGCAGCTCCGCAAGGTCATTAGCCTCCATTGCATTTGCAAAACGGGTGTGCAGCGCGTCGCGTTTGGCAGCATAATCAAGCACACGGGGATTTGTCGAACGGAACATGTCGGCATCAAAACTTTCGCCGAACCGTTTGGCCGCTTTCGCCACCTCTTTGTTTATTTTTTCGTCGTACTTAGCTATTTCATCCTCGATAAGTACATCTGCCCTGTAGCGTTTCTTTGAGTCTTTGTTGTCAATCAAAGGGTCATTGAAAGCATCAACATGACCTGATGCTTTCCATATCGTGGGATGCATGAAAATGGCTGAGTCTATACCTACTATATTGTCGTGAAGCATAGTCATCGACTCCCACCAGTAGCGCTTGATGTTGTTTTTCAGTTCGACTCCCAACTGTCCGTAATCGTACACGGCTGAAAGGCCATCATATATCTCGCTTGACTGGAATACAAAACCGTACTCTTTAGCATGAGCTACAACGGTTTTGAAAATATCTTCTTGTTTTGCCATTAATTATTGTGTTTTAGTTTGTTCGTATGTGTTATAGTGTCATTTGTACTGTGAGTAGATAGCCGCCCCTCTGCGCTTGGCTTCTGCTACGACTGAAGCATCAGACGGGTCTATGCCTAATTCGCTGACAGACGGTATGCGGATGCGTGTTCCCGGACGTATCCTATCCGGATGTCCCAGATTTGGATTGGAATCATATATGTATGGCCACAGATGATAGTTACCATAATGTTTCTTGGCCATTGTCGTCAGGAAACATGTGTTGGATATTGTGTCATACACCTTAACATCGGATGGCTTGGTGGCAGGAGGCAGCGGGATAGTATCCTGTACAATAGTATCCTGTACGGTTGTTGAAGCCAACGTTGTACGTTGAGGCTCAGCTTTACTGTTTGTCTTTGACGACAACACTCCGGGAGTCATCATATACCATAGTCCAATTCCTATGGCAGCCAAGACAACGAGTGAGCATACACCACATAAGAAGCCTTGCATGAAACGTCGACGCCCTGTATCACGATGTTCAGGTGAATAATCCTCAGGAACAATATCCGTTTCTTCTTCGCCGGTAATAACGATAGAGGTGTGTTCTTCGACAGGTTCAGGTTCGCGCTCGGGAATACTAACTTCAGCCGCGGACTCTGTCGGCATGTCATTTTCAGGTTCAACTGTATCCTCTTCAACTCCGGGGTCATATCCGTCGGCAAGTTCAACAGTTTCAAAGGCACTGAACGGCAAATTCACCGTATCTGCCATGCTTCTGTCTGGAGTGAAGACAACTTTACGATAACCCGGGATTTCTATCTCCCGTCCAGACGAAACATCGATACTCCTACGTGGAGCGGTAGTCTGAACCTTGAATGTACCCAATCCTTTAAGCTTGACATTTTCACCTTCGGCAAGCCGATTAGCAATAAGAGCGAACAACTCTCTCAGAAAAGTTTCACTCTCTGTCTTACCAATCATGGCTCTTGATGCCAATGAGGAGGTCAGCTCTGAAAATGTAATTTTATTATTCATCTCAATTTTTTGTGCTGTCTTTCATCTTTTGTTTTAGCAAAGCCGAGGGCTTGAACACAACGGAAATCTTAGGAGGAACAAGGAGTCGCCTGCCGGTGGCAGGGTGTGTGGCCACACGTTCAGGCCGTTTTTTGACATCAAACGAACCGAAACCAGGGATTGCCACAGAGTTGAAATCGGCGCAATATTCTGTTATAGTTTCTCCTAAAACCTCGGTGAGATGTTGAACCTCAGCCCGTTTCATTCCAGTCTGGCGCGCAAGAGTGTCGATGAGAGTCTTTGTATCCATTTTCGTAAAGTTGACTCACAAAAGTAGAAAAAAATCCTCGCTTAACAAATAAAAATGTGTAATTTCGCATCATGTTTCGCATAACACGTTTCATACTTTCGACCGTAACCCTGATTACTGCATTGTCGGCGCTGTTTTTCGCATCTATCCCGACATATAGTCAGGAGATTAAGGCTATAAATTCTCCAAAACAAGGAGTTCAGGAACCCAGAAAACCAGGGAGTGCCTGGACTCTTGAACAACCTTTGGGTTTCAGGCAGTTATCAACTATAGATACTTTGTTGTATAACTATCAGCGACAAGCTGTGCCGTCGCTCACTTCCGATGCCTACGCATCAACCGGCAATCTCGGCGGCCCGGGACTAAATATGATTTTTTTCAATCGTCCTGCCAGACAGCAATTCTTTTTTGCCGATGCTTTGTACGCATGGCTACCTTCGGCAAACAATGCAAAATACTATAATGTATATATCCCCATGACTCTGCTATCGTATAACACGGGGGGGAGCAAACAGACCACTCAAGACAGATTGCGTGGAGTATTCGCGGGGAATGTCAACCGGAGAATAGGCGTGACCGGTACGGTTGATTTTTTATACTCAAAAGGCACATACGCAAATCAGTCAACAAAAAACCTCTCTTTCACAGCTGGAGGCTATTATTATGGCGACCGTTACCAGATGCAGGCGATGTTCGCACACTATAATATGCTCGGCAAAGAAAATGGAGGCATTACCGATGCACTATACATTACCGACCCTGCCGAACTCCAGGCGGGAGTGTCAAAAATTGAACCAGGCAGTATTCCCGTAAAACTCCAGAATGCACATTCTCGTCTCCAAGGTACGGAAGTTATGGTCAATCAGACATATAATGTTGGCTATTATCACCCTGTGGAGGTTAATGACACCCTGACACGTGATGAATATGTTCCTGTCACACAATTCGTATGGACGCTCGGATGGGATGCATACAGGCACATGTTCGTAGACAAGGGCTCAGAAGATGCCGAATTTTGGCAGAACCACTATATGTCAAAGAATTCAACACGCGACCGTACATATTATTCGGCTTTGACAAACACGGTCGGAATAGCTTTGCTCGAGGGGTTTAGAAAATGGGCTAAATTCGGACTGTCTGCTTACTTAACACACCAGTTACGCCACGTAGCTCAGACTCCTGATACACTGACTGCCGCAGAACGTCTGACTCTCAATCTCACCCCACTGCCGGAGGATTTCAATTGTCGCAGAAAGGTGAGCCGCAACGTGATATGGGTAGGTGGAAATCTATCCAAACGCAAAGGTTCTGTTCTCACATATTCCGCAGACGCAAAAATCGGTTTAGTCGGTGATGTAGCCGGTGACCTTGATTTATCCGGAAGAATCAACACCCGGTTCAGATTGTTTGCAGATTCAGTCAATGTTGAGGCCTACGCACATTTTCGCAATGAAAGTCAGCCATGGCTCCTACAACACTACCGCTCCAATAATTTTGTATGGGATAATGATTTCGGCAAAACCCGGTCGTTGCGATTTGGCGGAGACCTCGACCTCCGGCGTACCGGAACACGATTAAGTGTCGGTCTTGAAAATCTTCAGAATTACGTTTACTTTGACGACTCCTCACTGCCACAGCAATGTGGTAAAAACATAAGCATCTTCTCAGCCACACTTGAACAAAACCTACATTTCGGCATATGGAACTGGAATAATCGCCTGACATATCAGAAAACATCGAACGATGCCGTCCTACCGCTCCCGGCATTAAGTGTTTATTCAAACATGTTCCTGGGGTTTACTGCGTTCAAGGTGTTGCATTCCCAAATAGGTGTTGACTGTAATTATTACACCCGATACCGCGGAGTAGACTATCAACCTGCAACGATGACATTTCATACATGTGGAGATGCACGCATCGGCAACTATATATGGATGGACGCATACGCAACTTTCAAACTCAAGAAAGTAAGATTTTTCGTCATGGTGTCTCACGTAAATCAGGGTTTATTCTCTAAGGATTATTTCGCGATGCCGCTATACCCCATGAATCCACGCAAATTTCAACTGGGACTGTCAATCGATTTCGCTGACTGATAAAAAAGAGAGCCGGCTATCGAGCCGGCTCAGATACAATTCGTAATCGTAATCAGATTATTTGATTACACCGAGTTTTTTACCCACCTTGATGAATGCTGCGATAGCGCGGTCAAGTTCCTCTCGATTATGTCCTGCACTGAGCTGAACACGGATACGAGCCTGCCCCTTAGGCACTACAGGATAATAGAAACCGGTGACGTAGATACCCTCCTTCTGCATTTCGGCGGCGAAGTCCTGCGACAGTTTTGCATCGTAAAGCATAACTGCACAGATAGCCGACTGAGTGGGCTTGATATCGAACCCGGCGGCAAGCATCTTTTCGCGGAAATACTGTACGTTTTCCATGAGACGGGTATGCAGGTCATCGTTTTCGCCAAGCATCTTGAACATCTCAATGCTTGCACCTACAATCGAAGGAGCTAACGAATTTGAGAAGAGATAAGGACGTGAGCGCTGACGCAGCATGTCGATAATCTCCTTGCGACCTGTAGTGAAACCGCCCATGGCACCACCGAAGCTCTTACCGAGTGTACCTGTGAAAATATCAATCTTGCCATAGCAGTTGAATTTCTCAGCTACACCATGACCTGTATCGCCTACGACACCTGCAGAATGGCTTTCGTCGACCATTACGAGGGCATCATATTTCTCGGCCAGTTCGACTATCTTGTCCATCGGAGCGACATTGCCATCCATAGAGAATACACCGTCGGTTGCTATGATGCGATAACGCTGAGCCTGTGCTTCCTGCAGACAACGTTCGAGGTCGGCCATGTCAGCATTTGCATAGCGATAGCGTTTTGCTTTACAAAGGCGGACACCGTCAATGATAGAGGCATGGTTCAGAGAATCAGATATAATAGCGTCTTCTTCAGTAAAAAGTGGTTCGAACAGACCTCCGTTGGCATCGAAGCAAGCGGCATAAAGGATAGTATCCTCAGTCTTGAAATAGTCGCTGATAGCTTTTTCAAGTTCTTTGTGGAGGTCCTGTGTACCACAGATGAAGCGTACGGACGACATACCGTACCCACGGTTGTCCATAGCCTTTTTGGCGGCGTCAATTAATCTCTGGTTGTCAGAAAGTCCTAAGTAGTTATTGGCGCAGAAGTTGAGAACGTCACCTTTCACCCCTTCCACTTCTATGTCGGCGCGCTGAGGGGTAACGATTACGCGCTCGTTCTTGTAAAGACCTGCGTCTTTGATGTCCTGGAGTTCTTTCTCGAGGTGAGATTTGAAACCTTTGTACATACTCGTTATATTTAATATTGTTTTTGTCGCCCAAATTTAGTGAATATTTTGCGAACCCTCAAATAGTCTGTTCCGGAGAATATTTTTTAATAAATCTCAAAATATTTTCGGTCAAAATTTGCGGGTTAAAAATTTAATACCTACCTTTGCAGTCGCAAAGCCGAAAGGACTGCGCATATTCATAATACATGGTCCCATGTCCGAGTGGTTAGGTACCGGTCTGCAAAACCGTTCACACCAGTTCGAATCTGGTTGGGACCTCCCGCAAGAGCTGATTACATAAGTGTAGTCAGCTCTTTCTTATTTTGACTGCTGACTGAACCATATTTGACTTGGGTGTGTTGTAATGATAGAAAGTAAATCAAAATCCAATATTACTATTATGAAAGAACTCAAAGGCTCCAAGACAGAGGAATGTCTGCGCAAAGCAATCGCAGGCGAATCACAAGCATGCGTAAAATATAGCTTCTATGCCAAACAAGCTCAGAAGGACGGTTATCAACAGATTGGTGCTATCTTCGACGAAACATCGAAAAACGAACACACACATGCAAAAATCTGGTTTAAGCTTCTTCATGACGGGGGTGTACCACCTACAGTTGAGAACTTGAAAGACGCTGCTGCAGGCGAAGAGTACGAATACGAAGATATGTACAAAGACTTTGCCGCTGTGGCAAGAGAAGAAGGATTCGACACTATTGCCAAACTCTTCGAGCGTGTAGGTGAAATCGAGCGTACACACATGGAACGCTACCGTAAACTGCTTGC
>CAYVNJ010000091.1:0-6011 GCA_964452865.1 uncultured Sangeribacter sp.
GCACCTATCCCGAAAGATGCAATCGCTCTGTCTGCGCGCGAATATATATGCTATATCCTGAAAGTTGTTGGAGATGCACTTGACGATATTGACTCCGACGTGGCACGCAGTGAGAAAGCAAATATCGATGCTGTGGCCGAAATGGCTGAAAGCATTACTGATGCTATCGACCGGTTTAATATGGCCATTACGGCTGATTCTTTTTTCCGGATGCTTGAAAAAGAAATCAATTCGGCCACACTACGTCTTGAAGGAGAGCCGCTCAGGGGGCTGCAGATTATGGGTACGCTCGAAACACGATGTCTTGATTTCGAGAATATAATCATCCCTTCGCTCAACGAAAGAGTCTTCCCGCAGCGTATGCAGACGCGTACTTTCATTCCCAACAATCTGCGCCGGGGGTTTGGACTGCCAACCACACAATTCCGCGAATGTGTATTTGCATACTATTTCTATAGGATGATAAGCCGGGCCAGACGCGTATATATGTTATACGACGCACGCTCAGGCGGTCTGAAGAGTGCAGACCCCTCGCGCTATCTTCAGCAGCTCAGATATCTATATCCCGACTGTGGCCTGCAATGGTCAAACCGTCGTTTCGAAGTAAAGCGCTCCGAGCTCCCAAACCTATATGTCAGCAAAAACGAGCGTGTAATGAAAGAATTGCAGTACTTCACCTCATCTGGCAAAGATAGTAGAAACCTATCGGCGTCAGCACTAACCACATACATGTCTTGCCCTTTGAAATTCTATTTCCAATATGTGCATGGGCTACGTGAAGTACTCCCTCCTGAAGAATTCCTCTCTGCCATAGGCTTTGGAAATGTCTTTCATAAGACCATGCAGGAGATTTATTCCGGTAACGATGCAGGCCACCTTCTTAAGCCAGGTCGACTTGTGACCCCGGAGGTGATAGATAGACAATTAGAAAATCCGGGCGCCTTACTCACACACATTGCGCGCAATGTAATGTTCGAGACTAACAAACGCAAAGCTGCTGAACCGCGTATTGACGACCGCTTCTTTGCAGACATAATCGGCAGTTACGTCACAAAAACATTACGGGCTGATAGAAAGCTGGCCGAACGCGGGGGTGGATTTGTATACCTCGGTAGTGAAGTATCGGATAGTGTGAGATATGAATACGCTCCGGGACAGTGGGTGAATCTTAAATTTATTATTGACCGCATCGACTCTCCGGGCGATACTCCTGCAACATTACGGCTGTCAGACTACAAAACCGGCATCGACAAATTCGAGATAGACACACTGGCAGACTCGCTTGACAATGACAAAAGTGCCCACGTGGTCTTTCAGCTTTTTCTATATGCCAAGCTGCTGCGCATAAAATTCCCGGATTTTACTGATAACCATAAAATAAGCCTTAGTGTTTACAACGTTCGCGACAAAGCTTTCTCTGCCACTGACAATTATGTGACAATCGGAAATAATCCTGTGACTGACGTTGCTGAATACGATGAAGAATTTACCGATATTCTTGACGGTCTTATTTCTGAAATCATGGACTCTAAAACAGATTTCAGTCAAGCCCCCGTCGGGTCGAGGTCATGCAAGTATTGCCCATTCTCTAAAATTTGCGGCCGCTAATGAGGAAATCAACCGATGTATATTTTGATAATGACCTCGTACGTCTGACATGTCGTCCGGCTCGAAGCATCACTCTGAGGGTAGCAGCATCTCCACCCCACATCCGTATAGGCATACCTCCCGGGGTAGACATAGAAAAAGCTAAAGAGTTATATTACAAGAATCTTGCAACAATCCGTGCAGCTATAAAACGCCTTAATACTGAGGCGTCTATTAGTCATTCCCGCGATGAATATGCTTTGTTCTTCCGTCATACGTTTGCCCGCCTGGAATACTGGAGAGATAGAATGAACGCACCCGAGGTTCATCTGCGTATGCGTTCCATGACATCACGCTGGGGCTCGTGCATTCCTGCAAAAAGAATAATATGCATCAACTCACGGCTGATAGACCACCCTAATGAATGTCTTGACTACGTCATTATTCACGAATTGGCTCATCTCACCCACCCCAATCATTCTAAATTTTTTTGGGATTTGGTTGCAGCATATTGTCCTGATTGGAAATATCTGCGCACCTTATTAAAAAAATAAGGGGCATGAACATTGATTCATACCCCTCTATAATATTTATCTGTGTCAGCGGCTTAGGATGCGGCGCACACTGCCGTCGGAATAGACTACAATGTTCACACCTGGCTGAAGGCCGGCTGTTTTTATTCCTTCAGGTGTATAGTACGCTACAGGCTCTGCTTCCGCTAAGTTTTCAGCCATTTCTACACCCATATTACCATCTTTACCGTAAACTTCGAACTCCCATATACGCATAACACCGTCAGTATGAGTATCAAGACGTATATATCGACCCGAAATCGGGGCACAATAGTCTTCCTTCATCGGCAGGTCGGCCACATTCTTACGGTCAATTATCTCATGAGGGGCTTCTCCGTCAAGCTCGGTACCCAAAGACACCTTGTAGGATGACACCTGAGGCACTCCGCTTTCCGGACCATAGCTGCCGTCATACATTTTGACTCCGTAGATACGATAGGTCTTGCCCAGGTCTATTGTCACATAGTTGTCATTATCTGTGCTGCACCACTTGGCAGAGGCAGAGGAAGGATTGGTTATACCGTCAAGAATGTTTGACGGATTTTCGCTGAAATTAGTCATCGAGCTGTATGACATGATTGTCTTTTTCAAGGCCACATTCTGCACAGCTTCCAACTCCTTGGCATTCTCGAATACTTCAAAGGCCACAAGGCTTGTAGAGCCTGTTCCTATATCATTGGTAGCTGACACCGTGATTTCTTTATCACCGGTTGTAACTGCCGTCACGTTCACAGGATTCGAAGTTTCTGTATAGCCTTCTGCAAAAACAACACCTTCCGGGAAAGTCCAGGTATATCCTTTTGGTGCGCCGGTAGCTTTTGCGGTCAGTGTGACGTTGTCGCCGATTGCAATATAACTCTTCGACATTGATATGCTGACCTCAGGAGCTGCGGGTTCAGGATATAAAGCGCGTAAAGTCATAGGTTCTTTTTCTGTACCATCAACCATTACCGGCACAACCTCAATGTCGATATGAGCATCATTTGCCGCCCGGGCGAATGTCGGCAGATAGTAAGCATCATCACGTGTCTGGCCGGCAAGCGTACGCGTACCGTCCACAGTTGTAGTATATACATCGAAACGGTCGAATGCAGGAGTCCAGTCCGAGGTCCATGTCAGACGAAGGTCACCCTCTTCAACACCAAGTTCTGAGGTAGTTGCAAGCCCACCGTAAGTCAATGATGTGTCTACATTGTCCGGAAGAAGCGACAAACCACCCAACGAGAATGAAAAATCGCTCACTGCATTGTCGGCCTGGATGTCAAGAGCAATCATGTGCAGCGTCTTGTCAGATGCCGCAATAGGATAAACGGCACATTTCCAACCATTGTCTTCCGTTACTTCGGAGGCACTTATCTGCATATCAGGCGTGAGTGATTCCTTCGTTGATATACATAAAACCGGAGTAAGAGCCGACTTGAAATATACTCGCACAGTTAACTTCTGAGTCATAGGTACTGCGGTCTTGTAAAGGCGCAGGATATGAGAACCGGCTGTAAGAGGGCCGCTTAATCGGAAACTTGACGGGCCGTTCCACGCGTCATCCCAATCTATGGCAGTTTTGACAGCGGGCGCATTTTCAATCCACCAGCGCCATGTAGGCAACACACTCTGCATGCCCGAATGATACCAGTCGGCTGTCGCCGCTTTTTTACCATTGACAAAACGGTGTTTGCCAACACCCACCGACATGTAGCTTAGGAATGGTGCAGATGTAATTGCTGTGCGCTCTACAATTGCGCCAGAGATACCGGGGAAGCCGCTTTCAGGAGTCTTCGAGGGGTCACCGTTTGCGTTGACCCACATCTCTTCTTCATTGGCAAATGTACGGGTTATCGCATCCCATGCCTGCTGTCCACAGCAGTTGTTCGGATTGCTGAGCAGATTGCGCACGTTGTCTTTCCATGTGCGCTCTTCCGGACAGAACAGTGCGACCGAGCCAACGTGGCCAGTTGTAGTAAACACCTTGCGAAGCTGACTTCCATAGCTTGTATGACCGGCCTGCGACACCTCTATTCCCGCATAGAGAGTTGAAAATATATCGGCTGGATGACTACCGTCAGCATAGGTTATTTTATCTTTCCACGACGTAAGGTCACCTACAGAACCGTATTCGAGAAATTGCGATGTGTTGGGATGCGCACCGAGTATCGCCGCATTTGGGGTACGAGAGGCATTATACCACTGGATTTCCATTTCAGGATGTCCGTCGGCATCGGCTATTGCATTGAATTCTCTGACGAATTCTGGCCAAAGTGACGATGTACCATGGTTTGTCTCCTCATTAAGGAACCAACCGTCAAAACCACAATATTTGGCTATGTCGTAAAGTTTCTGAGCATATATGAATTTACCATTCTCCTTGGTCAATATCTGATTGACCCATTCCGAAAGACCTCCGTAAGCAGTAGGTGGGAAAAATACCTGACCAAGAACCTTTACACCCTGCGCATGCGCTGCGTCTACAGTACCCGCCGGAGGTGGGATGATTATACCTTCGGACGCAGAACCGGCCCAATGCACGAGTTTGTCCATATACTGCCAATATGTTGGCTGATAACCCACAAAATTGTAAGCTCCCTGAGAGGGTATTACCGAACACATAGGATGCAGGATAGTGGCGTCGGTAATCTGTCCTCCGTAATGCTGCGCACCATTAGCCTTCATAGGTGAGGACTCAAAAGCACGCTTGGCCAAAGGCACTTTGGCTCGGTTGAAAACTGCATTGGCATCCTTTTCAGGTGTCCAATCGCGTATATCTTCCGGATGCCAGCAACCTACGTATGGTTGTTGGGCATAAGCCGCTCCGGACAGAAGAATTGCTGCGGATATTAAAAGATGTTTCACGTATTTTATGCGAATTAATGATTAATCGAATGAATAATAGTTGCAAAGATAATACACGGTTCGTATAATTACAACGTTTTGCCAATCTTTTAACTTTAATTGCGAATTGGTACGTAATAAATTAGGGTGCATCGGCAAATCCGATGCACCCATGTTGGAATGATATGCTTATTGGTCAGGCTATCATTAGATAATGCCCTGACCCATCATAGCGTCTGCAACCTTCATGAAGCCGGCGATGTTAGCACCCTTCATGTAGTTGATATAGCCGTCTTTCTCTGTACCGTGTTTTACACAGTTTTCGTGGATGTCGGCCATGATTTCGTGGAGTTTTTCGTCAACCTTGTCAGCGCTCCACTGGAGGTGTTCAGCATCCTGTGTCATTTCAAGACCTGATACAGCTACACCGCCGGCGTTTACAGCCTTACCGGGAGCATACGGAGTCTTGTTTGCGATGAATGCATCGATAGCTTCTGCTGTACAGCCCATGTTTGAAACTTCAGCAACCATGAGTACGTTGTTAGCAATCAGCATCTTGGCATCAGCTTCGCCAAGCTCGTTCTGGGTAGCACAAGGAAGAGCGATGTCTACCTTCTGTTCCCAAGGCTTCTTACCTGCGAAGAACTGTGAACCGGCGAACTTCTCAGCGTAGGGAGCTACGATGTCGTTGCCAGAAGCACGGAGTTCGAGCATGTAGTCAATTTTCTCCTGGTCAAGACCTGCAGGGTCATAGATATAGCCGTCAGGACCTGAGATAGTAACCACCTTACCGCCGAGCTCTGTAGCCTTTGTAGCAGCACCCCATGCTACGTTGCCGAAGCCTGAGATAGCGATTGTTTTGCCCTTGATTGTTGTCTTCAGGTCTTCCATCATGCGTTCTACGAAGTAGAGAGCACCGAAACCTGTAGCCTCGGGACGGATACGTGAACCGCCGAATGAGAGGCCTTTGCCTGTGAATGTACCTGTGTTCTCGCGAGCGAGTTTTTTGTACATACCGTACATGTA
>CAYVNJ010000092.1:0-5961 GCA_964452865.1 uncultured Sangeribacter sp.
AGTACCCGGAGCCGGGGTCGAACCGGCACGGATTGCTCCATCGGTGTTTGAGACCGACGCGTCTACCGATTCCGCCATCCGGGCTTGCGGTTGCGAAGTTACGACTTTTTTGTCATACAACAATAAAATTCCCCGATTTTTTATTTCAATACCTCAGAATGTGCGTATCGGGTGGGGTGTAAGTTCGCCTCTGATTGAGCGCACGAATTCTTTACTTACTTCTTTCTGGTCGAGCCCGAGGCCGAAAAGATACATGAGTTTGGTGATTGCTGCTTCCGATGTCATGTCGTGTCCTGAGATTACGCCTGCCTCAGCAATGTCGCATCCTGTGACATAGCGTGACAATACGCTGCCATGCGAGCATTGTGTTACATTGACAACAACGATTCCCTTTTTGACGGCATCGCGTATCAGGTCGATAAACCATTTATTGTTAGGCGCATTTCCCGCTCCATAGGTGCGGAGCACTACCGCTTTTATATCCGGAGCATTCAGTATATGTCTGACATTGGCTTCAGATATGCCGGGGAAAAGGTCGAGCACTATAATGTTGGAATCCATCGGATAGCTTACAGTGAGCGGACCGTTTGGTTTGCGACGCCAAAGAGCATCATCATTAAAGTGTATGCCGAGTCCGATAGCCGCCAATTCCGGATAGTTGTTCGATTTGAAGGCGTTGAAATTATCAGCGGAATGTTTAGTCGCACGATTGCCTCGCCATAGGTAGTTTTCAAACAGTATGGCAACTTCACGTATCATTGGCTCGTTGTCCGGTGTCTTGGCGGCAGCAATTTGCAAAGCTGTTATGAGATTTTCTTCGCCGTCGGTCCTTACCTCGCCAATGGGCAACTGGCTTCCGGTAATGATGATGGGCTTGGAGAGATTGTCGAACATGAAACTGAGTGCGGAGGCAGTGTAAGCCATAGTGTCTGTGCCGTGGAGTACTACGAACCCGTCTACTTCGTCATAGCTGTCTTCGATTACACGGGCTATCTGTTGCCAATGTCCAGGGTCCATAGCTGAAGAATCGATAGGACATGCAAACTGATAGTTGCTTATGTCATAGTCCAACATCTTGATTTTGGGGACATTCTCCATCAGGTGGTCGAAGTCGAAAGGCTTCAGAGCATGACTGTTGGGGTCTTCAATCATGCCGATAGTACCTCCGGTGTAGATAATCCGTATTCTGGGACGGCGCGCTGTGCTCATGTTCGCGATGGTTAGGGTTAGATAATTATAATCGCAAAATTAACATTTTGTAAGTAAGATGCAACGTGTATCTCTGAATTTTTTAAGTTGGTTGTGTCATCTTTATAGTAAATACCCCTCCGGCGATATGTTCGGAGGGGTATTGGCAAATGTATAGATGTGATTATAATGTGTTAGCGGCTTTAAGACGATTGACAATAGAAGTCAATTGCTCAGGAGAATCTATCCATTCTGAGGGTTGAAATCCTCCTGTTTGAGGATGTATGTTGGCTTCCGTTCCGCGCAATCCTACGGTATGCCACCCCATAAGTGCCGGACGACGGAAATCCTTTGCAGGATTATCGCCAACATATATGAATGCCGACGCATTAGGATATTTAGATACAAAATGCCGGAACATTGCAGGTTCAGTTTTAGAGAACCCTTGTTCTTCTGAAATCATTATGTCTTCTGCCGGAAAGAATCTTTCTATGCCGAGAGCTCTGATTTTAGCGCGCTGTGTGTGCGAGCGGCCGTCTGTTATAATGCCTGTGGCTATACCTTGTTCCGCAAAACTATCCAGTGTTTTCAACCAAATCTGCTGGATTGTCAACTCGGGGGTATGGCTGCGATATATTTCTACAGCTTCATCAATAGGGATTGCGTGCCTACCGCATGCAGCAACCATTGCATCCATGGGGTTTTCGCCAGCTTCTCTCGCACCGGTCATTATGTGAGGCAGAAAATCTGTAAGCTGTTCAATGGTAGGTTCTGCACCATTGCGCCGTTTTATTTCGGCAGCTATGGCCTTGTAGCCTGAAAAAGCGAAATCAGCTTCAGGAAATAAAGTGTCATCAAGGTCGAGAACCAATACAGGTCGCGTATAGTCAAGAATGCTTTCCATTGTCATCTGTAGCTTAAAGTTGGTAATTTCAAAAGATATTAGCGCAAAATGCGTTTTATAAAATACTTAAGCGGATTTTCCCTGATATTGGATGCCTGTGTGCTGACACTGTCTTCGGCCGAAGTTGTAACCCCGCATTGTTGCCATATTGGGTCGGAAAGTTCTTTGCGGAGCACGCATACAGCAGCCTCACGTGTCCAACTCAACTCAGTGAGCAGCTGTCTGACATGATAGTCCCACAGCATTTTTAATTCATCCCTCGTGCGTTCGGGGTTTTGACCGATAAGCATTTTCATCCGGTGAACTTCCTTATAGTCCGCAAGCTTGCTGTAATGATAAGACCCAGGCTCAGAATGCCAGCGGTAGTTATATCCGCAATAGTCGGATATGAAAATGTTTCTTGCCAAACGAGTATAATGGATATTCATAATCTGGTCTTCACCCCAACGCAGTGTGCATGGGTGGGCCAGCGCCTCAAGCAACATATCGCGCCGGTATATCTTGTTGCAGCAGGAGGGGCTGACTATGCTTCCTATACCGATAAAACTGATTAACTCGCGATACTCAGTACCTGATATAAGACGATTGGATATGGCTGCATCATGTGCATCGGTCCCTCTCGAATGCAGTAGACTCGCTCTCTGGCGAAGTCCTATTTGTGCCAGGTCGGCATTATGTTCGGTCATCAGACTGTTCAATGTGCTTATGGCTTCCGGTTCGTACCAGTCATCACCGTCGATGAAGCATATCCGGTCGGCTTTAGCCATTTCTACACCGATTTTGCGCGCGTTGTACGGACCACCGTTGTCATCTATGTGGACAAGACGCACCCTTTGGTCACGTTTTGCAAATTCGCTTGAAGTCTCATAGCTGCGGTCGGTACTTGCATCATCCACTATAATAAGTTCAAGATTTGACAAGGTCTGCTCAAGTACTGAGCGGATTGAGCGACCAAGATATGCATCCTGGTTATATAGAGGTAATATTACTGATACGTCAGGCTTTGTTGTTTCAGACATAGCGTGCGAACTTTTCAAAAATTATAAGGTTGCGATACTGGTGCAGATGCTCGATTGTCATTTCCGTCAGATTGTCAATATCATCATCTAAAAGTGCTGAGGCCTCCCGTGGGTTTTCAAATCTGTCGGGAGAAATCTTATTGATAAATTCACGTAACGGCTTCCAGAAAGGGTCGGTAAGTTCATTTGTTAGAATGTGGCGGATGTAGGACTTTCGAGGCCATGAGGTCAGACTTCTGGTTGCTGCATGGCGTAATAAATTATACAGAGTCATGTTGCTCCTTTGCAGTATGAGCGCGTCGGCATCAAACAGGTCGTTTGCAAATGTACCGGCCATTCCGCATAGATGAGAGTGCAGAACCTTGTAGTCGTCCCAACGTCTTGTCACCCATGATGCCGAACCTCCGTTCACGCGATAGTAATAGCCACAGAAATCGGTTGATGCGAAACGGTGTACATTGGGAGCGAATACGAGCGACATCAGAGTGTCTTCGCCAAGAAATACTTTCGGCATATCTGGCATGGTAGCCGGATAGCATGAGCGTCGGACAATCTTGTCCCATAAGCCGGATGTAATACCCTTGGAACCGAAGAATGCACCTACGAGCTGTTCAGCTGTCTTTCCGGGAGGTAGAACAAGCCCCCTATGTGAAGGTGGTGTGGCTTGCATGTTGATGCCGCTACGGTTTAAATGATAATAAAAATTCATAATCACCGCATCAGCGTCAGTTTCCCTTGCTTTGTCAGTAAGTGTTTGAAGTGCAAATGGATGTAGCCTGTCGTCGCTATCGAAGAAAAGGACATATTCACCTGTCGCTTGCTCCAGACCCACACAACGGGCTTTTATGCTGCCTTGATTGGTCGATGAACCGATGAACTTAAATCTTGAATCGCCGCCAGTAGATTTGAACATTACATCGAGCGAACCGTCTGTCGTTCCATCATTTACTATTATTACCTCAAAATCAGTAAACGTCTGGTCGAGAATAGAGCGCACACATTCTCTGGCGTGGTGACGCCCGGGATTGTACACGGGGAGTATGACAGACACTTTAGGCATGACTGAAGTACTTTGAAATTTTACGCCAGAAAGTGTGTATGAAAATCAACGGAGATTCCTTCAGAGCTTTCATCCAATAACGATTGTTGGGTTGGCCATTATTTCTTGCTATATGATTGAGGTCAAGAAACAGTTGAGCCCGTCTTCGCGAAAATGCTTTGTGCATATATGGGAAATCTTTTTCCATACTGTCAAGTACGTCTATCAGGCGTCTTTCGCTCAGCCCAGGTGTGGCGCTGTCTTTAAGCATTTCAGATGTTGCTACACCTGAATTGCAGACCCGATATGTAAGGCCGAAAATTGGAAGACAAACAATTCCTTGGGGTGCAAGACAAGCAAGTATCGCAAGGTCTCGCGGATGCTTTTGTCGCATGGCTTTCTGGTGCTCGTCGTTAGCTATCAGATGTATCCGGAACATCAAGGTGTTATTGTGGATGTGCAACCTAAATATGTCAGAGATTGGTATCTTTCTGGTTCTGTCTGCAACAATATAATCTTTCGACTCTCCCCGGACTTCATCGAGTACATGGTGATTTGTTACGCATGCACCGATTTTTGGCATCCTGTCCAGAATGTCAGCTTGTTGCTGTAGTTTATGTGGGTCTGACCAAAAATCGTCGCCTTCAATCCATGCTGTGTATTTGCCCTTGGCGATTGGCAAGAAACTATTATAAAATGCATCATAGTTTTCTGCATATCGATTTCTATCATGGCGCAGATGAATTATTTTTTCAGGATGCTTGGCAGCATAATCTGCAAGAATTTCCGACATGCCGTCAGTGCTGCAGTCATCAATGAAGATTGCTTCAAAATCAAAATCTGTTTCTTGTGCCAGAATAGACTCTATGCATTGGCGTATATACGATGCTTGGTTGTAGCATACACAGTATACACTGACCTTGATTTCGCGGCTGTCTTTGGCAATCATACTCACAAAGATAGGTATAATCTTGCTCACCTGCAAGAAGAGGAAAGAACAGACACCGCCGCCAACTATGCGTCGGTAGCGGTGTCGTTGAATATATCGGGATAATCCTGATTACTTGCGGGCAATCTTCTTGTAGCCGTAGGCAGCATCAGCACCGAGCTGTTCCTGAATACGAAGCAACTGGTTGTACTTGGCCATACGGTCTGAACGGCTTGCGGAACCGGTCTTGATCTGACCTGCGTTGGTTGCTACGGCAATATCTGCGATAGTGGCATCTTCTGTTTCTCCGGAACGGTGTGAGATGACAGCTGTATAACCGTTGCGCTGAGCCATTTCAACCGCACGCAGGGTTTCTGTCAATGTGCCAATCTGATTTACCTTGACAAGGATTGAATTGGCGCACCCTTCTGCTATGCCGCGCTCAAGATATTTCACGTTGGTCACGAACAAGTCATCACCTACTAGTTGGCAACGGTTGCCAATCATGTCGGTCAGGATATTCCAGCCTTCCCGGTCGTTTTCGGCCATCCCGTCTTCGATTGAGTCAATCGGATACTCTGCTACGAGGCGAGACAGATATTCGGCCTGCTCTTTGCTTGTGTAGACAGGACCGTCGGCCTGCTTCCAGGTGTAATCATATTTGCCGTCCTTGTAGAATTCTGACGATGCACAGTCGAGAGCTATGGTCACATCTTTACCCGGTTCGTATCCGGCCATGCGGATGGCATCCATAATCACGTTCAGAGCATCTTCTGTTCCGTTAAGGTTGGGAGCAAAACCGCCCTCGTCACCTACGGCTGTAGAGAGCCCACGGTCTTTCAGTACTTTTTTCAAATTGTGGAATACCTCTGTGCCCATGCGG
>CAYVNJ010000093.1:0-5875 GCA_964452865.1 uncultured Sangeribacter sp.
TGTTGACTGTTACGCTGCTACCGGGAGCAATCTCCTTGCTGCCGAGTTTCGTTTTAGTCTGGCTTTCAAAAACGGGCTCCTGAATGCGTACGCTTATTGCAGCCACCATGCCGTTGCGGATGTCGGAATACTCGAAGTTCTTTTTGAAATAGTCTTTTATGGTTCGGCTCACAGCCTCACGAAAAGCCGAAAGGTGAGTTCCTCCCTGAGTGGTGTGCTGTCCGTTGACAAAGGAAAAATACTCCTCGCCATATTGGTCAGTATGGGTCAGGACAACCTCTATGTCGTCACTTTTCAGATGAATTAGAGGATAGAGGGGTTCGTAGTTAAGGTTGGCTTCGAGCAGGTCGAGCAATCCGTGGCGCGAGAGGTATTTCTTTCCATTGAAAACTATGGTCAGGCCGGCATTGAGGTAAGTATAATTCTTGACCATATTTTCCATTGTGGCCTGCCTATATTCGAAATTGCCGAACAACGAGCGGTCAGGAGTAAAGCGGACACTCGTGCCGTCAGGTTCATCGGTTGGCATCGGCACACCATCCTCTATCAGCTCGCCGCAGCGGAAAAGTACACGGACCATTTTCCCTCCGCGGCGCGATATTACTTCACATTCTGAGCTAAGGGCATTGACGGCTTTTAATCCGACACCGTTCAGTCCTACAGCCTTCTGAAAGTTTTCGCTGTCGAATTTTGCTCCGGTATTGATTTTAGAAGCGACATCGACCACTTTGCCAAGGGGTATGCCGCGGCCATAGTCGCGCACACTGACAGTACCATCCTCAGCAATATCCAGGTCAATGCGTTTACCGGCTTTCATGTTAAACTCGTCGATAGAGTTGTCGATAACCTCCTTGGCCAATACATATATGCCGTCTTCGGGATGTGAGCCATCACCGAGTTTTCCCACATACATGCCCGGACGTCTCCGGATATGCACATTCCAGTCCAGCGTGCGTATTGCGTCGTCGCCATACGCCTCATGTCCGTCCGGTCCTGCGGTCAGTATGTCGTTTTCAGTCATATCCCTGTTTCCTTCTGTTTAGTCGACAGCGGTACCATTCCGCTATTCCTTGCAAAAATAACAAAAAAAATTCATCCGTGCTGAGACTCATGCAAACATTCCTCCCGCATCGTTCGTTTTAATTATAAATATCACTACAATTTAACTACAGACTATGAAATTACTACGCTGGTTTGCCACCGCCCTATGTCTTGGCGCGGCAACATTCTACCCCAAGTCGTCTGATGCAGAAGCATGTTCTCTCGTGATTTATGAAGGCGACTCAACTCTTTATGTCGTGGGACGCTCGCTCGACTGGAAAACACCCATTCCCACAAATCTTTACGTCTATCCTCGGGGTATGGAGAAAGTTTCTGACAATCATCCTGATGCAATAAAATGGACATCGAAATACGGTGCTGTCTATGCCGTTGGCTACGACGGTGGTATAACCGAGGGTATGAATGAAAAAGGTCTGGAGGTGAATGGATTGTTCTGCAAGGGAACGATATATGTTGCCCCAGACTCACCTAAAGGACATCCCATGTCTCTGGCTATGTTTGTCGGTTGGATGCTTGACAACTTCAGCACCACACATGAAGTGACCGAAGCGTTGCGCGATACTCAATTTTCAATCTCAGGCGCCACATTCGATGGAGGCACAGTGTCGGCGCTACATTGGGCCATTACCGACCGAAACGGTGATGCGGCGGTACTTGAGTTCAGCAATGGCGTTATGAATATTTACGAAGGACGCGACGTGCGGGTCCTGACCAACGACCCTCAGTGGCCGAAGATGCAGGCTATCAATGACTACTGGAAGGGGGTAGGCGGCCGTAACATGTTGCCCGGTACAGTGAAGAGTCCCGACCGGTATGTTCGTGCCGATTATTTCCGTACACACGTTAAAGGTACGGACAATCCCGACCTCGCCATGTCAATTTGCCGCAGTATTCTGGCTAATGTTTCAGTGCCATATCTCTATTCTGTAGAGACAGAACCTAATGTTTCGTCGACTCAGTGGCGCTCGTATGCCAATTTGCGCGACGGTAAATATTACTTCGATATAGTGACCAATCTCGGTATCTTCTACGTCGACCTCAACCGTTGCGATTTGCGACCCGGAGCTCCGGTTCTCAAACTCGACACGTCGAAGACATTCGAACTTGTCGGCGATGCATCTAAATCGCTCGTCCGCTCAAAACCATTCACACCGATGTATTGATAGCAATTACTTACTCGGCACGTGCCTCGGCGTCGCGGTCGTAGTGCGGCATGTCGGCAGGTATCACCATTGATATCTCGACCAGACCTGCCACCTCGCCTCCGCGGCGCCATGGTGTCTGATATATCATCTTCTTGCGGCCTCCTTTTGTTATTGTGTAGCAGTTGGTTTCACCCGTTGCAAGCATGTGAGCCATGATTGCGCGCGAACGTTCGTTGTGACAGTCAATCAGTGAATCGCCCGGACGTTTTCCCGAACGTGCGAATGTCTCACGCGACTTTTCGTTCATGTAGAGAATAATACCTTCGCGGTCGCACACAGTGACTGCGCAATTCATTCCTTCGGCCCAGTAGGCCTCCTTTATTTCCGATAGGTTCATCTTAATCTTAATTTTCCGCGAAGATAAAAAACTTTTCGTATATTCGCATCCGAAATATAATCAGCAGCGTATGAATTATTTCATCATAATAAACGGCAGACAGAGTGGCCCTCACTCTTTGAATGAACTGCGTTCCATGCAGATAACACGGCAGACTCCCGTGTGGACTGACGGCATGCCTGATTGGGCTGATGCCGGCGATGTGCCTGAGCTGGCAGTACTGTTTGCTCCTCGTCCTCCTAAGGCTCCACTTTACTATGCAATTGTCAATGGTGTCCAGATTGGGCCGATGCTTCCATACGAGCTTATCAGACGCGGCGTTGCTCCACAGACTCCGGTATGGTCTGAGGGTATGTCTGACTGGCGCGAAGCATCCACTGTTGATGATTTCCGCCAGTTCTTTACCACACCGGCCATACAGCATACCAATTGGTTACCTTGGGCAATCGTAGGTACGGTGCTTGCATTATGTACTTCCTGCATCGGTGTGATATTCGGAATCATAGGCATCATTAAAGCCTCAGAGGCCAACCGCCATTATGCCGAAGGTAACGAATCGATGGGGCGTATGGCGAACTCCAATGCTCAGATTATGACTATAATAGCTCTTGCTCTTGATGCAGTAGGAATTATGGTGAGCGGATATATGCTCAGCACTGGTGTTGGGATGACTTCATTCGTGTTTTGATTATGGCTGAAGCCGGTAGTGTGAAATACTACGCTATGCTCAACGGTCAGCAATGCGGACCCTATACGCTTGAGGAACTGGTTGCCGCCGGCGTATTGCCAGACACATACATCTGGTGCAAAGGCATGAAGCGCTGGGGAAAAGCTCGCGACAATGGTGATGTGTGCCGTTATTTCCGCCAGTCACTCTCAGATGCCATGCATCCTGTGGTAAGAATTCCGGAAGAAACAATCAACAATAAATCGGCATCGGCTTGTGGAATTACCCCACGTCGGTTTCAGAATATGATAGACCGTTCCGGTGAAACTCCCGAATGGCTTGACGATACACCGCCCGATATGAGCGAACCTCCGAAGTATTTCATCTTCGAGTCCATCTTGGCTGCCTTATTGTGCTTCCCCCTGACCGGTATAGTCGCTCTTGTTTTAGGTATTATGTCGAGGCAAGCATGGAAGCGCGGCGATGCACCTGCTTCTTACGATCTCTCCCGTCGTGCCCGGATGACCCTTGGTATAACACTCTTTCTCGGGTTGATAGTTTTTGCTGTCGCACTCTTCTGAACACAGAATGTGCGAAACGTACGCCGCTGCGTTAAAGCGTTGATAATCATATCTAAAAAGTAGGGGCGTAAGGTCGTTGCGCCCTGTTCTCCGTCAGCAACTTCCATTGCGCCTGCTACATGATTGTATGACTCCGACATATAAATTATCGGCGGTAAACCTCCTTGGTGGCTTTGTTTCCGTGCTTCACGATGTAGATTTCACCTTCTGTGGGATTGCTCACCGGCATCCCCTGAATGTTGAAATACGTCGGAGCTTCATCCTCATCAGCTGCAACTGCCTCAACCCCTGCTGTCGGCCGTTCCGTCTGATACTTGCACTCAAAATTGCAAAAGTCCTGAGATATGGCTTTAATTATTTTATTTTGTTGATTGACGAGTATACACGCTATGCATTCCGGTATAATCAATCGGTGCGTCTTAACCATACTTTCATACAAATTTTCGTATAAAGTGTCATAGATAAACTGTATCGGATGCGGAGTGATTACTATTGTATCTTCTCCGAACTCGTTATTATTAAAATAAGAAAAATCCAGCTTGGAGATATACGGGGTGTTTACAAGTATATTAAAGTCCGTGTAACCACACTTTTCCAGTATGCCATTATTTCCATATTGCAACGTCCAGCAACTGTTTGTAATATTATCATCTTGCGACAGGTATATGAACTTTATATCGTCTTCCATATCATCTGCCTCATAAGAATATAGAATATTATTATAATTACGAGATAAGGTATTATCGTCGACATCTTTGTCCTCTGAAGCTTCGTATCTTATGAGTTCTCCCTTGTTATTGTATTCTGTTTTGAAAACTTTGTCAGATGCAAGGTTAGGGCCTGACACAACGGTTTCTACAATTTTTCCATCATCGGTATCTGTGGTAGTGATTGCGCCTTCGAGAGTTTTACCATCAGAGTCACTGTACTTAGCGTTTTTCAGAACCTTGCCGTCATACCCGAATTTGAACGTCACGGACTCCGGCAGAGTCATATACTCGTTAAGCTCCTTATTTCTATGACTGTTAATATCTATTTGAATTATGTTGTCGTTGTCATCATATTGAAACAAGCTTATGAACGTAAAATCAGGACAGGATGGCGAGTCGAGACTTGTACATTCGATACTGCTCAGATATAGTTTCTCCGCATTGGCATTGACAGCCATACCGGCTAATAATGCAATTGTGAATAATGTATTTCGTTTCATAGGAGTTATTATTTAACGATGGTTTTGATTGATTGGATTGTGCCGTTGTTGTCAGAGAGTGTGACAGTAATTCTGTGTCCGTATCATCCGGCAATACGGCAGTAAGCAGGGAGTTGCATGTTCAGGCTTCTTCCTGCGCGTCAATCAGCACATGGAACTGGAATGTCGGTGTAAGCTTGAACGTGTGACCGCCGATAGTCTTTTTGTTACTCTCTCCATCTAAATCCAATGGCGAAGATGCGTGTTTTTGTATGGATAAGTCCAATATCTATTGTTGTTTACAACTTTATTTTTACCTCCACTAATAATGACCGCATAAGTTTTTGTATTGTTCTGCTCAGAGTCGACGGGAGCGAGTTGTTTTTGTCAATACAGTAATAATAGCATTCATGCCCCCAGTTCGCTGTCGGTGTAGGGTCAACGAACACAAGCCATTGAGTGGAGTTGGGCTCTCCGATGGAGATGTTGCAATTTTGGGCTGATACGCCTAAATTCTTAACTACCGCATTGTATGCATCCTGTTCAGACACAACGTAGGCAGATGATGTGCTAATGCCGGCAATCAAGCAAAGCAGAACCACGGTCAATCGGAGAAATCTTACCATAATCTTACTGTTTTATTGATTAAACATTCGCAAATATAGAAACAATATTTAATAATTCCAAATTGTTGTCTAAAAATATGCTGTTTTAATACTCGGATGATTGGTGTGGGTGGCACGCGTATATGAAAAAAGCCGTGCCAAAAATGACACGGCTTTTTGTCGGGGTGACAAGATTCGAACTTGCGACCACACGCCCCCCAGACGCGTA
>CAYVNJ010000094.1:0-5761 GCA_964452865.1 uncultured Sangeribacter sp.
TCCGCATGGACGGCCGTCTTTATTTCGTAGTGGAGTTTCTCCACGTAAAACCCGGCAAGGGTAATACTTTCATGCGTACCAAACTCAAGGATGTGGTTGACGGTCGTGTCATTGAGCGCCGCTTCAACATCGGCGAGAAGCTCGAAGACGTACGTGTGGAGCGTCGTCCGTATCAGTACCTTTATGCAGAGGGTGGTGACGATATTTTCATGAACAACGAGACATTCGAACAGATTCCTATCTCTAAAGACCTCGTGACAGGTTCAGCCTTCATGAAGGAAGGCGACGTGGTGGAGGTTGTATCGGATGCATCGACCGACACCGTGCTCTATGCAGAGATGCCGATGAAGACTACACTGAAAATTACCTACACAGAGCCGGGCCTGAAAGGAGATACAGCGACCAATACACTCAAGCCTGCAACTGTTGAAACAGGAGCTACCGTACGTGTCCCTCTGTTCATCAACGAAGGAGAACTTATAGAGGTAGACACCCGCGACGGTTCATATGTAGGCCGTGTAAAAGCCTGAACTGACTGAAAATAAGAATACACCTGACCTGAGGCGTAGTCTGACATGGAAGTGACCGACTCCACATTATTCTCGATAGTAGTTCCCGTCTATAACCGCCCTGACGAGATTGACGACCTGATGCGCAGCCTGGCCGAGCAGACGGACAAGGGTTTTGAGGCGGTGATAGTGGAAGATGGTTCGACTGTGCCGTGTCGCTCTCAGGTGGAAAAATATTCGGGCGACTCTCTCAGGGTGAAGTATTTCGCCAAGGAGAATGAGGGGAGAAGTATAGCCCGAAATTATGGAATGGATAGAGCCGACGGAGACTATTTTGTCTTCGTCGACTCTGATTGTATTCTTCCGCCGGATTATATAGAGCGTCTGCGGGAGATGCTGAAAGCGGAGTATGCCGACTGTTTCGGTGGTCCTGATGCAGCCCATGAGTCTTTTTCAGACTTGCAGAAGGCTATAAATTATTCTATGACTGCTTTTCTGACCACCGGCGGAATTCGCGGAGGTAAGGTGCAGCTGGAAAAGTTTGTGCCGAGAACATTCAACATGGGGTTCTCAAAGGATGTCTACAGGCATGTGGGCGGTTTTCGTGAGATGTTCTCCGAAGATATTGATATGAGTACGCGCATACGTCAGGCCGGGTTCAGCATAAGTCTGTTCCGACCGGTGCGTGTCTTTCATAAGCGCAGGGTGAGTCTGTGCAAGTTTTGGCGTCAGGTACATGTGTTCGGTATGTCGCGCATAACACTGCAGTTGTTATATCCCGGTTCGCTGAAGATTGTTCATACTCTTCCGGCTCTTTTTGTTGTGTTTGCAGTTGCTATGCTCATAGGGTCTTTCTGGTGGCATTGGCTGCTGATTCCTCTTGTGGTGTATCTGGTGGCATTGTTGGCGGGAGGCATTATTTCGACCCGCAGTGTCAAGATAGGAACTATGGGTGTGTTGACCGGCCTGACTCAGCTGACGGGATATGGAACCGGATTCATACGTGCATACGTGTGGAAAATCCTGCTCCGGCACGGACGGGATGAAGAACAGGAAGTGCGTATGCGTAAGGGTAAATGACCCAACTCAACTGGAAACGATGATTGTTGATAAAAGCCATGTGGCTGATACAGAAGGGATGACTGTGTATTCACCGCGTGTCAAGGACATGTGTAAGGAGGACACGCCGCGTGAACGTGCAGCCAAATATGGCGTGGGAGTATTGTCGGTTGCTGACCTTTGGGCGCTGATATTACGTACGGGAGCGGTCGGTAATCCGATAACTTCCTTGTGCCGAAACCTTATGGAGGCTAACAGTGACAGTCTGCGGGTGCTTGAGCGCAGGACACGCAGTGAGTTGCAACAAATCAAAGGACTCGGCCAGCTGAAAGCACTACAGATTGAAGCAGTCATGGAACTGGTGAGACGATATAATCTTGAAAAACCGGCCGATGACCCCGTAATCCGTAGTTCGGCCGATATTTTTGCATTGATGAGTCCGAAAATCGGAAATATAGACCATGAAGAAGTGTGGGCGCTTTTTCTGAACCGTGGCCATAAGGTCATGAAACTCTCGTGCTGCTCGACGGGAGGGTTTGCTTCGTCCGTTTTCGATGTGAAGATGATTATTAAGTCGGCACTTCTTGAGAACAGCAGTGCATTGGTTCTTTGTCATAATCATCCGTCGGGACAGCTGAGGCCGAGTTCTCAGGATGATGCCATTACAAGGAAATGCCGTGAGGCTGCCACGCTTATGGACATTTCGATGCTTGACCATGTTATTGTTACGGCGCATGGCTACTACAGCTATGCCGATGAGGGAAGGATGTAGTTATCTCAATGCACGTTTGAGCGTGTCGGCTACGTATGCTTTGCTTCCCAGGGTGCGAGTGGCTTCGTTGCGGCTGATTTCTTTGGCCGAGGGGTAGGCAAATCTCAATTTATACAGAATAATACGTCGGCAAGCATCGTCGATGCGTTGCTGTGAGAGTCTTCCTGACTGAAGTGCGGCAATAACATCTCCCATAGCTTTTTTCGTATTCGTCGGAGCGAGTATGATGTCAGCACCGGCGGCAATGGCAGATATGGCACCTGAATCACCTTCGGTGTTGCCGCCCATGTTGAGTGCATCAGTAAGGACAAGCCCGCGGAATTGCAAATCGCCTCTCAGAAGGTCGGAAATCACTATAGGTGAGAGTGCAGCCGGGCGATGCTCATAGTCAATAGCAGGAACGGCAAGATGGCCGACCATTACCCCCGACAGTCCGGCTTCTACATAAATGCGGAACGGTTGTAGATGACAGGAGTCAAGCCTGGCAAGAGAAGCATTCAGCGTCGGAAGCTCCTTATGACTATCTGTGGATATCCCCCCAAGACCCGGGAAATGTTTGGCAATACTCATTATCCCGCCACGTTCGAGCCCTTCGGCATAGGAAGTGCCGAGTTCCGCTACGCGCATCGGTGTGCCGTTGAAAGCTCTTGACCCGATGGCTGATTTCTGTCCTTGAGGGGCATCGAGTACAGGCCCGAGCACCATATTTATGCCCAAGGCGCGCCCTTCGCGTGCAACTTCCGAGCCGTAGGTATACATGACGCGACTGTCGGCTTGACCTGAGATTGCTCCATTGGGCGGGAATACGGGCAGACTGTCAAGGCGCATGCCGAGCCCCCATTCGGCATCAATCGCCAGCCACGGTGCTATCCGGCATCTGCTGACAAGAAGATTGTGTATGGCGATTGCTCCAGAGGCATCTCCTTTGAGGATTAGTATACCACCGACTCTATCGGCTATATGGCATCGTACGGTGTTAAGGGTGGCGGCATCGTCGCGGGCATAGACAGCCGGCATAAACATCTGGCCTACCTTGTCTTCAATGGATAGAGTGTGTAATATTGAGTCTGCCTTTATTGAGTCTGCCGCAGAAGGCCACGTCTCCTGAACTGATTGCTCAGATGTTTTTTCTTTTTGCTGAGGCGTACATCCGCAAAGGATTCCAAGCTGCAATAGTGCCGATATGAGAAGAGGCAGGATTTTCATGTTCAGAGAGAGACAGCCTGAATGAAGCGTTTTTCGTCGGAGGATGTGATGGGCATTCCCATTGATGTGAGATGGCGGATGTATTCAAGGATGCGTACGCTCATCTCTTCGGAGTCGCTCCACACTATGGTGCCACGGGCGAAAGCATCGAGGTCATCATTGCCCCATGCCAGGTAGTCAATAGTTGCAAACAGGTATTCACGTTCCGGGTCAAGGGAATTACCGTTGATTATAACAGTGCGTACAGTGTTGTCGTCATTGACAACAACACGTATTTCGTCGCTCACGGCCTCTCCTCCTTTTGATGCAGCCACTGTAAGCGCCTCCAGCAGGTCAGCGCCTTTGATGCTGACCAGGACAATACGGTTGGTAAAAGGGAAAGCAGACAGTACATCGCCCTGCGTAATATAGCCTTTGTGGAAGTCGCGACGTATGCCGCCGATATTCATTACAGCAAAGTCAAGTTGCGGAATGTTGACGCCTGAGGCGCGCAACGAGTCGGCAATCTGAGTTCCGTAATATTTCCCGAAATCGGCGGTCCAGTTAGCGAAAGCTCCGGTGGAGCTGCCTTTCATATCTTTGGTGCAGACTCCCACGCGGATATTATTGACCGAATCTACAGTAGCTCTGAATGGCTCGAGAAATTGTGCGATGCGGCGGTCAAGCTTATCAGCACTGAACCGGTCGGTGACAGGTATGAGTTCGTAGGTGAAATCAGAACCGTCCGCGTTTTGCAGCCTGTCGAGATTTATCTTTATGCTCCCGAGGTATCGCCCTGACTTGCCAGTCTGGGTTACAAGAACATTGCGGCCTTCGGCATTTTTGATGAGGTGAGGATATTTCTGCGGATTTTTAGGGTCAACTGTTGTGTGAGAGTGGCCTCCGATGATGATGTCAATGTCTTTTGATGCTTGTGCGAGTTCAACATCGGTGGTTTTTTCGTTCTGTTTGGTATAGCCGATATGTGTGACTGCGACAACCAGCTCACATTTTTTTTCGTTTCTGAGGAATGAGGCTGTTTCGTTGGCAACTTTGATGACGTCGTGCCATACGATACCTCGTGAATTCTCTTCAGTAATAAGACTTTTAGGGTCGATGTTTATTCCGAAAAAGCCAATCTTCTTGCCATTGACGTTGCGTATGCAGTATGGTTCGAATATTCCCTCAAGAGAGGTGCCGGTAAAGTCGTAATTGGCAGAAAGAGGTGTTCCTTTGGTTTTCTTATAATATTTGGCAAGGTCGTCTAAGCCGTTGTCAAATTCATGATTTCCGAGAATTCGTATGTCATATCCCATCATGTCCATAAGCGGATATTCCACTTCTCCTTTGAAGAATTTGAAGAAAAGAGTGCCCTGTACCACATCGCCTGCATCGACGAGAAAGACATTCTTTTCCGCATGTCTGACACTGTCTATTATTGCCTTGCGTTGCAGAACACCTCCGCGTCCCTGTTCGTCTGGGTAGATGAGAGAGTGAGTATCGTTCGTATGAAGTATTACGAGGTCGGATGCAGATGCGCATATTGCAAAGGTTATAACTGACAGTGCAAAGAGCGCTTTAATGAATTTCATGATTGCTATGTTTGTCTGAATATGTGTTTGTCGCGAAGTTACGAAAAAAACGGAATAAATATCGCATGTTGCAGTTTAATGTTCGTATCTTTGCCGAAAGAATTGGGTTGCTTTGACCTAAATCTTATTTGATTTCGTATTATATAACTATTGCCAAATGACACATTCAAAAGGGCTTCATGTAGCAGAACCAGAGGTCGTGGACTTTGATTTTGAAGATTTTGAGCAATTTATGGATGATGTCCGACGTCAGACAGTGCTTGACCGTCAAGCAGCAATAGAGTCGGCCAGTCAGATATTCCTGAATTGCTGAAATGAAACGAAATTGCATAAATTTTTGGTAGGAACTTAAAAAAATCGTACCTTTGCGACGCAATTAGCGCAATCTCTGGTAAGACGAAGGGCTTATCATATTGCAAACGAATAACTTAAACAACTAAATCCGACATGGACTTACTGAAAATTGCGGAGGAAGCATTTGCTACAGGCAAAGAGCATCCCGAATTCGGCCCAGGCGATACCATTACAGTTGCATATCGCATCAAAGAGGGTAACAAAGAACGTATCCAGCAGTATCGTGGCGTTGTAATCTTTGGCGAAAATAATACGATGATGATGAGCCGTGAACTGGTTCTTGGCATTAT
>CAYVNJ010000095.1:0-5671 GCA_964452865.1 uncultured Sangeribacter sp.
GTGTTGAAAAAAGGGCTAAAACGAAAATGGAGCTTTTCGGGACTGGCCACAATGGTCAAGATAACATTGATGTATTATGTGGACTTCCAAAGCTTGTTCAATAATCCCGAAAAGGACTGGGAAATTATTCTTGCCAACGCCTCCGGTTCACCTCCTCAGCCTTCGCTTTTCGACTGAGGGGGGCTTGTCAGACCTCAAAACGTAACTCGACCGCTTGAATTCAGCGGTCGAGCCATACTTTATGGCTATTATCGAGTTTTATCGGACAGCAATAATTTATTTATCGGTACGTTATCGGTTTTGTCGACTATAGAGGTTGGGTGGCGGGCTTATTTCCTTTCTCGGCGAGACGATTAAAAGCCTTACCGGCAATTTCGTTGCCGCCGTCGGCCCCTTTCTTATACCAGTACATAGCTACGGGAACGTTCTTGTCCACACCCAGTCCGTTCTCGTAGTAGACAGCCAACTCATACATCGCCTTTGAGTGGCCTCCCTCGGCCGCTTGCTTATACCATTTTGCTGCTTCGTTTACATTTAATTCCGTGCCATGGGCACTGGCATAGCACATCCCCACAATATATTGTGCTTCAACGAGACCGTTTTCACCTGATTTCTTAAACCACCGAAATGCTTCCGCCTGGTTGGGCTCTACACCCGTTCCGTTGTCGTAGCAAACAGCCAACTCATACATCGCCTTTGAGTGGCCTCCCTCGGCTGCTTGCTTATACCATTTTGCTGCTTCGTTTACATTTAATTCCGTGCCATGGGCACTGGCATAGCACATCCCCACAATATATTGTGCTTTGACGACACCTTTTTCAGCGGCTTTCTTAAACCATCGGAATGCTTCCGTCTGGTTGGGCTCTACACCATGGCCATAAAGATAACATATTCCTAAGTCATGCTGCGCATTGGCATGGCCCTGCTCGGCAGCTTTTATCCACCATTTTACGGCTTCGGCATAGTCTTTAGGCACTCCCTCGCCGGAATAATATATGATTCCCAAATTATTCTGCGCATCGATATGGCCCTGCTCGGCGGCTTTTCTCCACCATTTTATGGCTTCGGCATAAAAATTCTCTACATCTTTGTTCTCATAATAGCCAAAACCCAAAACAAACTGAGCATCTTTATCACCGGCCGAGGCTTTTTCATATAGCTTCCTTATCTCACTTTTTGCGTCTACCGTTCCTATCTGTTTTCTCTCGTCTGTTTGAGCAAATGCAGCTTCCGTACCTACAATCCAAACGAAGGCCACAATCATTAGTCTTACAATTAGTTCTTTCATAATCTTTCTTTGAAAAATATTTTCCACAAATTAACAAAAACTTGTGAATACAGGCAAATTGAAAATGAAAAACCACAGATAGTTCTATTCTGCACTGTGGTTGATGATTATTTCAGGAGAGTGGCGTCGGGGGTGACGGTCAGGGTGTAGTCGCGGCTTTCAATCAGGGGCATATTGACATCAATGTGGCCAACCGGAAATTGTGTCACGACAGGCACTCCTTCCGGTAGAAGCGGAAGTATTCTATGAGCCAGCATCTGCTCCATGGTGGCGAAGTTCTTGTCGGCCTTGTATTCGGTAAATTCTCCGAAAATAAGGCCTTTGACTTTGCGTAGCGTGCCGCTCATCGAAAGACGCAGAAGCATGCGCTCAACAGCGTAGATGGCCTCTGAAACATCTTCGACAAACAGTATGGAGGGTGTTGTGTCTGGTGTCGAGAGCAGGTCGTAGGGCGTGCCGGCCAGCGAATTGAGTACCGCGAGATTGCCTCCTATCAGCCGGCCTGTGCCACTGCCGGGGCGGTAGACCTTGACAGGTGGCGTCTTTATAGCGCCGACGCGATGACGGAAAAGAATGTCAAGCAACGACCTCAGTGCCGGGTCGTCACCAAACGCAGTGGTGAGATGCCGTGCCATAGAGGCATGAACAGACATCACTCCGGCTTTTGCCCAAAAGGCATGTAGGGCTGAAATGTCGCTGAAACCTATCAGCCACTTAGGGTCAAACCGCAGCAGCTCAGGAAGCAGGTGTGGAAGCAGGTGTATACATCCGTAACCACCACGCGCACAAAAAATTGCACGCACCGTAGGGTCGGCCATGGCTTCGGTCAGGTCTGCCAGTCGTTGCTCAAGCGGAGCTGAATACGACCCGCACACACCTCGTGCCGAAGGATATTCCCTCACTTCGAGTCCTAAAGACTTGAGCCGACGCGATGCGCCTTCGACAAATTCGGGCATTACGGCCGAAGCCGGCGACAGGATAGCCACCGTGTCACCCTTAATCAGGGCTGGGGGTAATATGGGTGTCGGGTCAAGCATTGACCTGAACAGGAATACCGGCCTCCTCAACCAATGCACCGATGCGCTTCAGTTCGTCGGCGCCTACATGGATAAGGTGTTCGGCCGGGGTGGAGCGGTCTATGCTGTAAATCATCACCTCGCGCGGGCGTATGCGTCGATATGCATCTAACAATGCCGCCACTTCCTCCGGGGTGGTATTGTCGACCTTTTGTCCTTCGTATTCTCCGCGAAGCATCATGGTCTGGATGATGCATTGACCTTCAAACTGACACAAAGCATCTACCACGCGAGCCACGGTAAATTCCGGTGAATTAGGGCGGTCGATGAGCCGCATGGTGGACTCGATGGCAGAGTCAAGTTTGAGGATGTTGTTGTCAACCTTCTTCAGGGCTGCTGCCACAGCAGGGTCGAAGATGCGCGTCGAGTTTGAAAGCACGCTCACTTTGGCCTCCGGATAGAACTCGTCACGCAACGACATGGTTATGTCCACAATTTCCGGAAACTGAGGATGCAACGTTGGTTCTCCGTTGCCTGAAAATGTAATCACGTCGAGCGGGTCGTTTTTGCTCCTCATCTCGGAAAGACGGGCACGTAGTTCTTCCTCAAACTGCCGCGGGGTCGGCAACCGGCCGTCGCCATGCCCCTGCGAATTGAACCCGGCTTCGCAATAAAGACAGTCGAAACTGCAGATTTTGCCATTGTCGGGCATGAGGTTTATGCCCAGCGACACACCGAGTCTGCGGCTGCGGATTGGGCCGAATATTGTTGAATGAAACAGAACTGTCTGGTCTTTGCTCATTGTTGTTGCTGCGGAGTGAAATGTCAGAATGGTGCGGTACGCGTATAGATATATACCATGCGGCCTTGCGGCGAGTTCCAGGTCATGACAAGATTGCCCATACGGTCGAAGTAATACTGCATGGTTGAGTTGCGGCCGTCGTCGTAGCTGATGTTCAAGGTGTTGTAGGAATAGTTGTAGGAAGAACACCAGTAGTTGAATTCAGACTCGTAGAGACGCCCCTGGACATAGTAGAGGTAATCGCCATAGCCGTCGGAGTCGAACTCGAAGAAATTCTGCTGGAAACCTGTCACGGGCATACCGTTGGCATAGGCCAGCTCCCAATATCCGTAGAGCGACGGGTCGGTCGAAGGGTAGAAATAATCATCGTCCGAGCTACATGATGTCATTACCCCCATGAGGGCTACTATCATTGTGAGAAGCAATGCCGGACGGCGTACAGCTGAGTAGATGTGTTTCATTTCTGAATTGTTTTATAAGGTTATCACATCAGTAATAACCCCTGACACGGGTTATAAGTTTTTGACGTATGCACGACGGCGGCGGTGCTGACGGCGGCTGAAGTAGTCCCACTGGCTCTGAACCTTGTCGTTGTGCTCCATTTCCGGATTGGACTCGGCATACTTAAATCCGTTTTTTATGAACATAGGTATGAGGTCCTGGAAGAGCAGAGCATTCACACCCCGGCTCTGATATTCTGGCTTGACGGCTACGAGCAGAAGGTCGACACGGTCGTTCTTACCCTTCAGCCCCTTGAGAAGATGCCACCATCCGAACGGGAACAATCGTCCGCCTGATTTCTGCAATGCGCGGCTCATGGACTGCATTGAGACACCGACCCCCACCAGAGCATCCTCATTGTCGACAATCAGTGTGACGAGCTCGAGGTTAAGCAGGTCGATATACATCTTGACGTAGTAATCAATCTGGCGTGAAGTGAGACGGCTGTAGCCATAAAGGGAGTCGTAGGCTTCATTTATGAGATTGAAAAGTGCGTGTCCGTAGTCACGCCTCAACTTCGAACGCGAAGTATATTTCAACACCCGAAGTCCTGATTTCTTCTTGACTATGTCGGCAATACGGTTGTATTTGTCGGGTATCGCATCGGGCACATCCATGACAAACTCCACCCAGTCGCTCTCTTTCTCAAACCCGAGAGCTTCGAGATGACGCTGATAGTAAGGATAGTTATAGTTGGTGGCCATGGTGCTCAGCTCTTCAAATCCTTCGACAAGCAATCCTTCGCGGTCGAGGTCGGTGAAACCGAGCGGTCCTACGACAGCCTCCATGCCGTGTTGGCGTCCCCATTGTGCCACAGCATCAAGAAGCGCGCGGCTCACCTCCGGGTCGTCGATAAAGTCGAGAAATCCGAAACGCACCTTATTGCGCCCCTCACGCTCGTTGACCTGACGGTTTATTATGGCGGCTACACGCCCCACGGGCTTACCGTCGCGGTAGGCCATGAAATAGTCCGCCTCACAGAAATCGAACGCCGGATTTTTCTTCGGGTCGAGAGTGCGCACATCGTCCATGATGAGAGGCGGTACGAAATATCTGTTGCCACGGTAGAGGTCTATGCCAAACCGTACGAAACGGCGCAGGTCGGAGTGCGACTTAGATAGTTTGCGTACTTCAATCATGGTCAGTCAGTAATGGTGAGCCACAGGAGCAATGCCACCATGGCCGCTATGAATATGCATATCCATGTGTAAATCTGCGATGACGAACGGCGTTCGAGTGCCAGAGATACGTCTGTCACAGAATCGTATCGGCGTTTAGGGTCGGGGTCGCAGCATTTATTGGCAATCTTGCGCAGACGCGGCAATTGTGCGGGAAGGTGGTCAAGAACCTCTCCAAGCACATTTCCGTAGGCACAGATGTCGGTGGCGGTATCCTGCGGAGAGAGGGAGTCCGCCTGGTCAAATCCAACGTTGATGAGCTTCAGATTTTCGTTATACTCGGTGAATATTATATTCTCCGGAGTGATTGGATGATGAATTATGTGGTTTTCCTGGATATAGTCGAGTGCATCAATCAGTTGTGTCTGCAGACGATTGACTATTTTCGGAGTGAGCCGCTTTTCATCTATCAGGCGCCGGAGCGAGTATCCGTAGACGTCGTCGGTAATTATGGCTTCGCCGATGCCCGGTATCACCTCGAAATCATTGACCATCACGATGTTCGGGTGCGCCAGATTGTATCTGGTGTCAAACTCACGGTGGAGCATGGCCTGCATCTCCGGATTGTCGGCATATTCTTTTTTCAAAGCCTTGAGCATAACCCATTTGCCATACTTTTTGGCCGTATAGACATCATAATATTCTTCCTCCCATTCAGGCAGAAGCGTCATGTCGCTCCATTTGCCCTGCGGGTCGTCAATAGGTATTTTTTTCTCTTCTTTGCTGGTGTAACTCATGGCTTCGTGTGAGTTTGAAGGTTAATCGTCGGTATGTCAATCTATTATGTCGAAACCTGTGTATTTACGCAGACATTCGGGAATGACAATGCCTTCGGGTGTCTGATTGTTTTCGAGCAGGGCGGCCATTATGCGCGGCAGAGCAAGTG
>CAYVNJ010000096.1:0-5624 GCA_964452865.1 uncultured Sangeribacter sp.
AAAGGAAGGATAAATATAATTAAACTTTTCAATATTTTTTTGATTCTGAAATTCATTCCGGCGATTGTAATGCTATCATCCAGCTGTTTTATGTCAAACCAGTGAATGATATCAAGAATAATATCAAGTCATGCAAGTACTATGAATTATGGGCATAAGAACCATAAGTCTGGTGGCTGGAATAGAAGTTGTCAGTTCATCTAAAAAATCATAAACGTAATCATTATAATGTAGCTTCGGACGTAATCTGAAATAGAACCTTTTGAATGAGTGGTATGTTATTGTAGTAAAAAGTATTACTATGACAAGACATGAACTCACTGACATTATAGCCGCTAAGGTGGCAGAAGTCATCGACAATCCCGAAGTGTGGGGCGAAGACCCTCAGTTAAGCATAATTCCGACAACTCTCTTGGTTGGCATCGAACGTCATAAGGATGCCGAACAGGCAATTGCGTTCAGCGACTACGCCATTGAAGCCGACGCTGTTGAAGACGGTGACTATTCTGAAGATGCTGCTGATTTCCAGTCGGCGTCAGACCCTGACCTATACCCAATCGGCCTACTCATCGACTATGCCAATAAGAAGCCCGATTTGCAGAAAATCAGCAAGCTGGTAAATAAGTATATCCCTCAGAAAGAGGAAAACCTTTATGCAGAATAAGCCCTAAATAAGGGGAAAAGATATGTCAATAGAGTCGGCTCAATTTGAAAGAGTCGACTCTAATAATATAAAGCTGATATAAAATGTATAATTAGTATACACTTATGAATGCTGATTATGAACAATCCGTTTGAGTATTTGCCTGATGAGGCGTGTGATGAGGCTTTCCGAAGGTTGATTGTCAGGTTGGAGGCGTTGAAGTCGAGTCGTCGGCCTGAGGATGTTAATTTCTGTCGTGAACTTGAAGCCGGTAAGATGTTGGGCGTTCTTATAGCCCGGGACGACCACGGGGAGTCGCATGTGCTATATGCTTTCTCCGGACAGTTGGGCAACGGTGGCTTTTATCACGAGGGGTTTGTCGGCCCTGTGTTCGACTATCTGCAGCCGGATGGTTATTTCAAAACGGTGGAAGCGGATATCTCTCATCAGAATAAAGAGATTGCTTTGTTTGAAAGTGGCTATTTTGCCGAGGTTAAAACTGACTATGAGCGCGAGAAGGCTCGTCTTAATGCAGAAATTGGAGAATACAAAGATAAATGCCGGGTGTCAAAGCTGGCGAGGGATGCCAGACGCAAGTCCGGCACGGGCGATGAGGCTGTCATGATTAGGCAGAGTCAGTTTGAGAAGGCTGAGTTGCGCCGGCTTAAAAAGAAGTTGTCTGACTGGCTTGAACCGTTTGCTGAAAAATTGCGGGAGGCGAAGGCTCGTCTTGATGCAATGAAAGAAAAGCGTCGCTCGGATTCTGAGTCGTTGCAGGAATGGCTGTTTTCTAATTTTCGTTTGCTAAATGCGCGTGAAGAGAGCCGGAGCCTGAGTGAGATTTTTGCAGAAACCCCGATGAAAATTCCACCTTCGGGTGCAGGGGAGTGTTGTGGTCCGAAATTGTTGCAAGCGGCATATATGCAAGGTTGGCATCCTGTCTCGATGGCCGAGTATTGGTATGGAAAACCCAAAGAAGGACAGGTGCGGAGACATGGTGAGCATTATCCGGCTTGCCGCGGCAAGTGTCTGCCTGTCCTTAGTTGGATGCTTCAGGGACTGTCTGTTGAGCCTCCGCTTGATGTCGATAATCGGAGCGCTTCAATCCATTCGCCGGAGATTATATATGAAAATGAGTGGTTCTGCATAGTCAATAAACCTGGGGGGATGCTTTCTGTGCCTGGCAAAAATAAGTCAATCTCAGTCCAGCAATGGCTCGAAGAGCGGTATGGTGGTTCACGACCGGTGAAAGTTGCTCATCGTCTCGACCAGGATACTTCCGGTCTGTTGGTAGCTACATTCGGCCATGAGGCGTTCAAGGTAATGCAGTCTCTTTTTGCCCGCAGACAGATAAAAAAGACATATTTTGCCGACCTTGAGGGTGATTTTCAATCGCAGGGTATTCCCAGTAAAGGACGCATAGAATTACCGCTTTCTCCAGATTGGCTTGACCGCCCTCGCCAGCGGATAGATTTCGATAGTGGAAAGGAAGCGGTTACGGATTACGAATTTACAGGCATTTCAGAGGTATGCAGCCACGTAGTTTTTCATCCGCTCACCGGGCGCACACACCAATTGAGAGTGCATGCCGCATCAGAAATGGGCTTGGGTATGCCTATAGCCGGAGACCGCCTTTACGGAAAAAACTCGGGAGTTGGCTTTGGACGACTTCACTTGCATGCCGGGGAGATAGAATTCACATTTCCTATCGATGGCCGGCACTATTGTTTTGAAATACCTGTACCTTCAGAAGAATAAAAGCGACATGATGCAGGGAATATGGATTGATTAAAAATTGCTAAATTTGCGCAAGCGATTTATAATATGAAGATAGGAGGAACATATCCGGCAAAGCCTTTTGTGAAGTGGGCTGGGGGAAAGTCCCGGCTTCTGGATGATATTAAAAAGACATTGCCACAGGATTTGTCCCAACGAGAGTCTGTCACATATATTGAATCTTTTGTAGGTGGTGGTGCGGTTTTGTTCTGGATACTTCAGGAGTATCCGAATATAAGCAGAGCCATTATCAATGATATTAATGCCGAACTTATCTGCACATACCGCGTAATCAGAAATGATGTTGAAAGTCTTATTTCAGAGTTAACACGTATTCAGAACAACTATCTCGCTCTTTCCGAAGATAAACGAAAAGAATATTTTCTTGAGCAGCGGGCGAGATTTAACGAAGCGGTGAATTCTGATATTGAAACAGCGGCATTGTTTATCTTTTTGAACCGTACGTGTTTCAACGGTCTGTATCGTGTAAACTCTAAAGGGAAATTTAATGTTCCGCACGGCAGGTATGTACATCCTCGCATTTGTGATATAGCAACTTTAAGAGCCGATTCTGAACTTTTGCAAAAGGTAGAGATATTATGTGGTGATTTCTCACAAACAGAAATCTATGCGGGGGAAAATGTATTGTACTATTTAGACCCACCTTATCGTCCCTTGTCTGAAACGGCGGCTTTTACATCATATTCAAAAGACGGATTTAATGATGCAGAGCAAATGCGACTGCGTGATTTCTGTCGTAAGATTGCATCTCGTCATTCAGTGTTTGTCGCCAGCAACTCTGACCCATCGAACATCAATTGTGGTGATAACTTTTTTGAAGACCTCTACGGAGCATTTCATATAAAGCGTGTATCGGCCTACAGGATGATAAATTCGAAGAAGGATAGACGTGGCCCAGTATCCGAGATAATAGTTTCAAATGTAGTCCCAGACCATTTAATCTGACCAAAGTTCAGACAGAGAATTGTATAACATTGCGCGTCCGCTCCGATTCCAATATGTTATGTCTTGTTCTACAAACAGCCATTTTAATGATTTGAAAATGACCTCGACCGAATGTCCGGAATTGAAGGTAAAACCTTTATACTCGGCATCGTCAATAGGTTGACAATTATAAGTCTTGTCCAATAGCGTTTTCAAACGTAGAAATTCTACAGGATTTTCATCTTTTTTCTGCTTCAAGTCGTCATTTATATCGCTATGACTCGGGCGATTGCCTGTTGATATGATATTTCCGTGCACACCGTATCTGAAGTAGGTGTCCTCTACCCGGACCTCAAAATCAACACCCTTGTTTAGAGCTGTAGGTCGTTTCAGATAAATACGTTTGCCATTATCAAGAGTCTCGACATAGTAATAATACTCAGTGACTGTTGTAGTCGTGCCGGGAGCTTCATTTAGAAATTCGTTGATTAGCTGTCTGCGATATGACGCCTTGTCAGTCGCTGTAATGTTCAATGTGATTTGATGAGGCATGTTATTCTTTGTCGTTTAGTAAGTTATTCTTTCAAGACCGCGGATAATTATGTAGTGCAAAGTTATAGATTTCCACTATATCTATGAACACGTGATTCATTCTTTTCATGGTGTTTGGAGGAAGTATTCAAACAAATCGTTAAATTTGCACTAAAATGAGAAATCTTACCATAAATAACTCTTGAAACCATGATGACAACATTTCTTATCATTTTCATGGTTGGTTATCTCGCAATCGCTCTCGAACATCCAATCAAGGTTGACAAAACGGCTACGGCTCTTATTCTCGGTATGGTGCTGTGGATATGCTATGCTCTCGGTGCAGAGTCGATTGTGCCCGTGGTCAGCGGTGCACATTTCAGCGAATTTCTGGCATCGCGTCCTGATTTGCAGAGTGCGAGTCTCGCTCATCAGACTTTGTCCTACGTAATTGATGTCGATATAGTGGAACATTTGGGTGACATTACCCAGACATTGTTTTTTCTGATAGGAGCGATGACCATTGTTGAACTGGTGGATGTCCATGGAGGGTTTCGTGTCATTACCGATAGGATTGTGACACGCAATAAGAGGAGGCTGTTGTGGATTGTTTGTATAACAACATTCTTCATGTCGGCTATTCTGGATAATCTGACCACTACGATTGTCATGATAATGTTGTTGCGTAAGCTGATAGATGACCAGAAGACCCGGTGGTTATACACAGCTGCAATCATTATTGCGGCCAATAGCGGTGGAGCATGGAGCCCTATCGGCGATGTCACTACGATAATGCTATGGGTTAAAGGCAATGTCACTGCGCAGGCTCTTATCAGCTACGTGCTTTTACCCGGTATTGCCTCGATGGTTGTCCCGCTTCTCGTTATAAGTCGTTCGCTCAAGGGCGAATTGACCCCCATGAAAGAAGAACTTGAAATCGACAATACTATTACCGCTTCAGAGCGTAAGACTATTTTCTTTCTTGGAGTAGGAGGGCTTATCTTCGTGCCTGTTTTCAAGACACTCACTCATCTGCCCCCATTTGTAGGTATGTTGCTGGTCCTGGGTGCATTGTGGGTATTTACGGAGATTTACTACAACAAGAAAATGCTCGAAAAGGCCAAGGAGCATCGTCTGCCGATGATTTTGTCGCGCATCGATATGCCGTCTATACTCTTCTTCCTCGGTATTCTTATGGCGGTGGCTGTGTTGCAGGCAACAGGAGTCTTGTCATGGTTGGCCAGCGAACTGGACTCGGGCATACACAACGTATATGTCATAGATACAGTGCTCGGGTTGCTTTCCTCGATAGTAGACAATGTACCGTTGGTAGCCGGGGTGATGGGCATGTATCCGGTGTCTGACCCGGGAGCAACCGGTTATGCCGCTAATTTTGTGGTCGACGGCACTTTCTGGGAGCTGCTGTCTTATTGTGCCGGAGTTGGCGGCAGTATCCTTATTATTGGTTCGGCAGCCGGAGTGATAGCCATGGGTCTGGAGAAAATCAGTTTCGGGTGGTACCTTAAGCGTTTCAGCTGGCTGGCACTGATAGGGTATCTTTCAGGTATAGGAGTCTATCTTCTCGAACAGCTTGTTAAGAACATGTTCTGAATTAATTAATAATTGAGACAACAAAAATAGACAGGGGGAACAGATTGCTCTGTTCCCCCTGTCAGTACCCGGAGCCGGGGTCGAACCGGCACGGATTGCTCCATCGGTGTTTGAGACC
>CAYVNJ010000097.1:0-5355 GCA_964452865.1 uncultured Sangeribacter sp.
GTTTGTTTCGTTTTGTTTCCTCGGCTCGTCTTGGCTTCACTTTCCGATGCAGAAGGAGGAGAAGATGTGGCGGAGCTCTTCGTCGGGAGTGATGGTGCCGGTTATGTCGCCGAGTGCGTTGGTGGCTTCGCGCATATCTTGGGCTACAAAGTCGGTGGGGATGTCGTCAGTCAGTCCCTGTATTACCCGTCCTAAGGCTTCAGCTGCTTTGAGTAGTGCCTGGTAGTGGCGTGCGTTGGTAATTGTGGCATCGGCTTCGATGGCTACTGAGTATGCGCTTGTCAGTGTGTCTATCAGTTTGTCGACGCCCTGTCCGGTAGCTGCACTGATTGTGAGGGTGTTTGGCGTGGGTTTGTCGGTCAATTCACAACGGTCGGCTTTGTTGATTGCCACTATGTATTGGCGATTGGCGGGTGCATCAGCCATTGATTGCTTAAGTGCTTCTGCTTGTGGTTCGTAGGGAGTGTCCGGGTCAATGAGCCATATTACTGTGCGAGCTTTGTCAATTGCCAGCCGTGTACGAGCGATGCCTATCTGTTCAACCGGGTCGTCGGTATCGCGCAGTCCGGCAGTATCTATAAAACGGAATAGCAGCCCGTTGAGTTCAACTACATCGTCGATTGTATCGCGAGTAGTGCCGGGAATGTCTGTTACTATAGCTTTGTCGCGTCCAAGCAGGCAGTTGAGCAAGGTTGATTTGCCTGCATTCGCACATCCGGCTATTACTACCGGAATACCGTCTTTCAATGCACCTCCTACGGAGAATGTATCAGCCAATCGGCTAATCTTATAGCGGATTTTTTCTGCAGTTTCTATAAGAGTCCTACGGTCTGTAAACTGTATGTCTTCTTCTGAAAAGTCCAGTTCGAGGTCGAGCAGCGAAAGCAATTTGAGGAGTTCTTCTCGCATTTCTTTCAATATGCGTGAAAAAGAGCCGTCTATATGGCTTAGAGCAATGTCGTGTGCCGCTTTGGACGATGATGCTATCAGGTCGGCAATCCCTTCGGCTTCGTTGAGCAGGAGTTTGCCGTTGGCAAACGCCCGTCTTGAAAACTCTCCTCCCGGAGCAGGTCGACATCCGTTGCGTACCATAAGATTGATAATCTCCCGTGTAATCCATCGTGAGCCATGGCACGTCAATTCTACCGTATCCTGTCCTGTGAAGGATGCCGGTGCTCTAAAAGTAACGGCTACGAGGTCGTCAATCACATTGCCTTGTTCGTCAATAATTCGTCCGTGAGTTGCAACCCTCGGGGGAATATTAATGAGTGATGTACCCTTCCAGAATTTATTGACTATTTCGATTACATTGTCGCCGCTGAGTCTTATTAATGCCAATGCGCTGCTTGTGTCAGGTGTACAAAGGGCTATTACAGGGTAGGTCAGTGAGATTTCTGTCTGGTCCATTCTTTGAATGAGCTTACTGCTTCGGTTGGGTTTTCAATATCGTCTGGCAATGCATGGAAGAAGTCATAGCCAGTTATATCTTCGAGTTGGTCTACAGTCATTGCAAACTCCTTGATATTTGCAGCAACATTCACATTCGGAAATACGAATGCTATCGCTTTAGGTTTATCGCCGTATGGAGCGAAGAATGCTTTATAGAATGCCGAAGGCACTCGTACTCTTGAATTACCTATTGTGGTTTTGTCATTGTCCGTATAGATAGGACCGGCCACAATCAGTATTGCTGAGTCTCTTTTTGCCCAATGACGTTCTAATTTTTCAAGTGTTTGCCATACTCCGCGGTTTAGCGCGGGGAATTGAGGACAGATATTTGCCATTGAGAAACTATCGTGCATGGCTTGGTCAGACCATTTATGTTCGGCTGCAGGCGACATGTGTCCTCTATCGTAACCGGATGATGTATAGTCGCGACTATCAGGGCATCCTGTCAGGTCGGAGTCTGTCCAGAATTTGTTTGAGCGCGACACGTTGCCATCTGTTTCAGAGCCGAGCAGTTCCCAAGCCACCCAGTCCGGCGTATGGTTCTCCTCGTTGAAACCTACGGTAAATCCGGCATAATTTTTTATCTGATTATTATGTCCTGGAGTAAGAACTGTGTTTATATCTTCAATTCCTAATAGTTTATGTTCTTTTGTTGCATTAGCGCCAGCCGAGAGTTTAAACGACAGACATACTACGGCGGCACATAACAGGCAAATGAATATTATCGCCAACGGAGAAAGTGTTCTCCGTTTTATGCGGCGTGTATGTCGGTTGGGTGATGTCATCTTCTCCTTTATCTGGTTTTATGTTTACAAAGGTAATCATTATTTTTTGATTAAATTTGTGGCCGTAACCCAGAGTGTGGTTCACGCTCATTAAAAAACACAAAGATATATGGATAGACGGAAAATTGCGATGATTACGGGTGCTACATCCGGTATAGGCGAAGGGTGTGCACGCCGTTTCGCGCGTGGAGGATATGATGTTATCATAACAGGCCGACGTGACGGTTCGCTTGATGCACTGACTGAAGAATTGAAAGGGCAGGGAGTCCGTGTCCTTCCACTCTTGTTTGATGTTCGCGACCGCGAAAGTGTTCGTAAAGCTATAGATGCTCTGCCGGCAGAATGGCGCGAAATCGACGTATTGGTGAATAATGCCGGTCTTGCCCGTGGGCTCGAGCCTGAGTATGAGGGTGATTTTGACGATTGGGATGAAATGATTGACACTAATGTCAAGGGTCTCCTCAATGTGACCCGATTTGTCGTGCCCGGCATGGTTGAACGCCGGCGTGGTCACATTGTCAATATAGGTTCTGTAGCTGGTGATGCGGCTTATGCCGGCGGCAATGTATATTGTGCTACGAAAAGCGCCGTTAAACTATTGAGCGACGGTTTGCGGATAGACCTTGCTGCCACACCTGTCAGAGTCACTAATATTAAGCCCGGTTTGGTTGAGACCAATTTCTCCAAAACGCGTTTTCACGGTGATGAACAACGTGCTGAAAATGTCTATAAGGGCATCAAACCGCTCACAGGCGACGATATAGCCGATGTCGTGTTCTATGCCACTGAAGCCCCGGCTCACGTACAGATAGCCGAAGTGCTTGTTTTGGCAACTCATCAGGCCAGCGGCTCAGTTGTACATCGCGACTGATATGCGCCGTCGACGATTTCTTTTAGCTCCCGACTCATATAAGGGCTGCCTCAGCTCGGCCGAAGTGGCTAAAGCTATGGCAGCTCCTTTGCTTCATGCCGGACATGAAATAATATGCCTCCCGCTGTCCGACGGAGGAGAAGGTATGCTTGACGCACTCCATGAAGCTACAGGCATGCAGTTGGTAACAGTTTCTATCCACAACCCTCTCGGTCGGAAAATAACTGCACGTTTCGGAATAATGTCAGACGGAACAGCTGTGATTGAAAGTGCTGAAGCATGTGGGTATTCTCTCTTATCAGCCATAGAACGCAATCCGGTTGTAGCGACATCAGCCGGACTTGGTGAGTTGATATCAGCAGCCTACGGATATGGATGTCGTAATTTTATAGTCGGTCTGGGCGGTACTTGCACTTCCGATTCGGGCGCGGGCATGATTGAGAAGCTTCGTACTTCGGTTTCAGCGCTCCCTGACGACTGCCGGTTTACGCTTGCTGTCGATGTCGATGCGCCGTTGCTTGGGCCGCGCGGTGCTACATATACGTTTGCAAGACAGAAAGGGGCGACTGAACACGACCTTGAATACCTTGAGGAAAGGGCACGGAGGTTTGCCATTAAATCGCGTGCACATACAGGACGTGATATGTCGTCTGTGCCAGGTGCAGGTGCGGCCGGAGGACTTGGCTATGCTTTCTTAGAGTATTTCAATGCTGAAGTCAGGTCCGGCGCAGAGCTGATGTTGGGGCTTCTCGACTTTGATGCTTCGGCCTCGGGGTGCGATATTGTAATAACCGGCGAAGGAAAAAGTGACGCCCAGACACTCATGGGGAAGCTTCCGTTCGCTGTCATGCAGCATGCGCGTGAGCAAGGAGCAGAAGGATGGCTCGTCAGTGGACAGGTGGAAGATGCCGGCGTTCTGCATGCACAAGGTTTTACCAAGGTGGAGGCAATCACCCCGCCTTCGATGCCATTGTCCGAAGCTCTAATCCCGTCTGTTGCCCGCAGCAACATTGAAAAAGCCATCCTGCGGTTGCAAAAAAGTGAACTTTGATGTAAACTTTTACGAACTGTTATTCGTTTACACATAGGAAGGAAAGAGTGTGTCTGCACACTCTCTCGTCCGTAAACTCAAAATACTAATCTAACCAAATAACAATTAAGCAATTAAGTTATGGCTAAAGAATGGATATGCACCGTATGCGGCTATGTGGCCGAAGGTGAAAACCCTCCCGCAAAATGTCCTCAGTGTGGTGCTCCTGCATCAAAATTCAAAGAACTCGATAAATCAGCACTTCTTCAGTTTGTGACAGAGCACGTTGTAGGCGTAGCTAAAGATGCAGACGAAGAAATGAGAAAAGACCTCAACAACCACTTCCTCGGTGAATGTACAGAAGTAGGTATGTATCTCGCAATGTCACGTCAGGCCGACCGCGAAGGCTATCCCGAAGTTGCCGATGCCTTCAAGCGTTATGCATTCGAAGAAGCAGAACATGCCGCTAAATTTGCAGAGTTGCTCGGCGATATGGTCTGGGATACAAAGACCAACCTTGAGAAACGCATGGCTGCCGAAGCCGGAGCAAATGCCGACAAGATGCGTATCGCCAAAAATGCCAAAGCTGCCAATCTCGATGCTATTCACGACACTGTTCATGAAATGGCAAAAGACGAAGCACGCCACGGACAGGGCTTCGAAGGACTCTACAACCGCTTCTTCAAGAAATAAGCAGTAAATACATATTCACATAGAGAGGTTGCATCGTCACTATCGCGGTGCAACCTCAATTTTTTGCTTACAAAATTTATGTTTGTCAAGCTGGAGTTTTAGCGGTTATAAATTGTATATTTATTATTCAGTTTGTATAATTTTGCAGTGGTATTAATGAGTTTGTTAATGGATAAGCATCTTGACATACAGATTGAAGAGGCACTTAAGTCTTATTTGGCTTCAGGAGTTGAGGAGCAGGTGGACTATCACAAGTTCTATCTCTACTCGATTGTGACCCACTCAACGGCTATCGAGGGTTCTACCGTCACTGAAATTGAAAACCAACTTCTTTTCGATGAGGGTATTGCTGCCAATGGTCGCTCGTTAACTGAGCAAATGATGAACATTGATTTGAAAGACGCATATCTTCATTCTTTCAAGATTGCTTCCGGAAATCCAATATATACACCCCAACTATTGCAACAACTGTCAGCCCTTGTGATGCGACGAACTGGAAGCATATATTCTACTATTGCCGGACAATT
>CAYVNJ010000098.1:0-4966 GCA_964452865.1 uncultured Sangeribacter sp.
ATTTCTTCGACGGCTTCCGCACATCGCATGAAATACAGAAAATAGAACTTCTTGAGTCTGAAGATTTAGCTCCGTTGCTCGACCGCGAGGCGCTTGCCGGGTTCAGGCAGCGTGCTCTGAATCCCGGGGCACCCGTACAGCGCGGTATGGCTGAAAATCCCGACATATATTTCCAACATAGAGAATCATCAAATCCTTATTACGAAGCCGTGCCTCAGATTGTCGAGGACTATATGGCTGAAATTACACGTATCACGGGCAGAAAATACGGCCTGTTCGATTATTATGGCGACCCCCAGGCCGAACACGTTGTCGTGGCAATGGGTTCTGTCACCCAGGCGCTCAAGGAAGTAGTGGACTATCTTAACGGGCAAGGTCGCAAGACGGGAGTGGTTTCGGTACACCTGTACCGCCCTTTCTCGGCACGACATCTGCTGGCGGCAGTACCGTCTACGGCAAAACGCGTGTGTGTGCTCGACCGTACCAAAGAGCCGGGAGCAGCCGGTGAGCCGCTCTACCTTGATGTACGCGACGCATTTTATGGTGCGGACAATGCCCCTATGATAGTCGGAGGCCGCTACGGTCTCGGCTCGAAGGACACTACCCCCGCACAACTGTTGGCCGTATTCGACAATCTTATGCTTCCCGAACCTAAAAATGGGTTTACTATCGGCATTGTCGACGACGTGACATATACTTCGCTCCCTGTGGGTCCGGAAGTACATATCGGCGACGAAGGTATCGTAGCAGCCAAATTCTACGGTCTTGGTGCCGACGGAACAGTCGGGGCAAACAAGAACTCGGTGAAAATCATCGGGGATAATACGGATAAATATTGTCAGGCATATTTTGCCTACGACTCTAAGAAATCGGGCGGCTTCACCTGCTCGCACCTGCGTTTCGGCGACCACCCCATACGCTCCACATATCTTGTCAACACACCCGACTTCGTGGCATGCCATGTACAGGCATATCTTCACATGTATGATGTGACCCGCGGCCTTAAACCCGGAGGAACATTCCTTCTCAACACAGAATATGAAGGCGACGTGCTTGTCGACCACCTGCCAGTAAAGGTGAAGAAGTATCTGGCAGCCAATAATATAAAGCTCTACTATATTGATGCCTCAAAGATAGCCCGCGAGATTGGTCTGGGCAATCGCACCAACACGATACTTCAGTCGGCATTCTTCCGGATTACGAATATTATCCCTGTCGACCTTGCCGTAGAGCAGATGAAGAAATTCATTGTCAAGAGCTACTCTATGAAAGGCGAGGATGTAGTCAATAAGAATTTCGCGGCTGTCGACCGAGGAGGTGAATACCATGAATTGACGATAGACCCCTCATGGGCGTCGCTTGAAGAACCCGAAGCACACGACGACAATTCGCCGCGCTTCATAAAAGATGTTGTGCGACCTATCAATGCGCAGGACGGCGATTTGCTCCCCGTGTCAGCATTTGCCGGTATGGAAGACGGCACATGGCCGCTTGGTACGGCACGCTATGAAAAACGCGGTGTGGCTGCTTTCGTGCCGGAATGGATTCCGGACAACTGTATCCAGTGTAATAAATGTGCATTTGCATGTCCGCATGCATCAATTCGTCCCTTCATCCTTAACGAGGCCGAGGCAGCTGCAGCGCCATTCGGCGAAGACCATGAGCTGCCGGCGGTAGGTAAGCAGTTGGCAGGAATGAAATTTGTACAGCAGGTCGACATCCTCGACTGTATGGGATGCGGCAACTGTGCCGATGTATGCCCCGGCAAGAAAGGAGAGAAGGCTCTCGTGATGAAGCCTATTGAGACACAGCAGAACCAGATACCGAACTGGGACTACTGTTCTGAAAAAGTATCTTCAAAACAGAGTCTCGTCGATATCGAGGCCAATGTCAAGAACAGTCAGTTCGCAACACCTCAGTTTGAATTCTCGGGTGCATGCGCGGGTTGCGGTGAGACTCCGTACATTCGGCTCATCACCCAACTTTTCGGTCCGCGACAGATAGTTGCCAATGCCACAGGGTGTTCTTCAATCTATTCTGGTTCAGCTCCCGCAACTCCATATTGCAAAAATGCCTCAGGCCGAGGTCCGGCATGGGCTAATTCCCTCTTTGAGGATTTCTGTGAATATGGTCTTGGCATGACCCTTGCCAACGACAAGATGCGCGCCCGCCTTGTGGAATTGTGCGAACAGCTGACTGAAAAGGCAGATGCTCCTGCATCTCTGAAAGAAGCCGCATCGACATGGGTGGCAGGGCGTGACGGCAAAGATTCGCTCGCACTTTCTGAGGCACTCGAATCCGAAGTTGCCAAAACCAAAGACACATGCACGGTCTGCGGCGAGATATATGCCCTCCGTGGTTGGTTGCCTAAACGCAGTCAGTGGATAATCGGTGGCGACGGCGCAAGCTACGACATAGGTTACGGCGGTCTTGACCACGTGATTGCTTCAGGAAAGAATGTCAACATTCTGGTGCTCGACACTGAAGTCTACTCCAATACCGGCGGACAGGCTTCCAAATCGACTCCGCTGGGTGCAATAGCCAAATTTGCGGCAGCCGGCAAGCGCATCCGTAAAAAAGACCTCGGACTCATAGCCACCACATACGGCTATGTCTATGTGGCACAGATTGCCATGGGTGCTGATAATGCTCAGACACTCAAGGCTCTGCGCGAAGCTGAAGCTTACGACGGACCGTCGCTTGTGATAGCTTACGCACCTTGCATCAACCACGGACTGAAAATAGGCATGGGTCATTCACAACTCGAGGAACAGCGTGCCGTAGAGTGCGGCTACTGGCATCTTTGGCGCTACAATCCGCTTCTGGAAGAAGAAGGTAAGAACCCGTTCATTCTCGACAGCAAAGAGCCTGACTGGAGTAAGTTTGACGAATTCCTAAACGGCGAGGTGCGCTTTGCATCGGTCAAGAAGCAGTATCCCGTTGAAGCAGCCGAACTGTTTGCCGCCGCCGAAGAGAATGCCCGTTGGCGATATGCCAATTATGTGCGTCTTGCCTCGCAGCAATGGACTCCCGACCCCATGTTTCCCGACGATAATAAGACGACACCGGCAGAATAAAATCTCATCAGTATAGTAGCGAATACAAAAAAATACTTAATTTTGTATTCAAAATAACTGATGCAGATGAATTCACTACCCGGTGAAGGCTACCAAATAAACATACCGAAAGAGGTGCTGGCTGAATTGCCGGTAGCCTCTTTTGAAGGAAAAATACAGTTGGTCGACCAACCGTCCGGAATACAATCCGCGGTGGCCGACCTCTTTTCTGCGCCAATTGTCGGATTTGACACTGAGACTCGTCCCAACTTCCGTAGGGGGCAGAACAACACCGTCTCGCTCCTGCAGCTCTCCACACCGGATGTTTGCTACCTGTTCCGACTCAATAAAATCGGATTGGTCGATGAACTGAAAGACTTTCTCGAAAGTCCCGACATACTGAAAGTAGGACTGTCAATCCACGACGATTTCCACAATCTGTCGCGCCTACGCCGGATAGTTCCGCAAGGTTTTGTCGAATTGCAGACCTATGTGCGCGATTTCATGATAGCCGACAGCAGTCTGCAAAAAATATACGCTATTCTTTTCGGACGCAGAATTTCCAAAGGACAACGTCTGTCAAACTGGGAGGCCGAAAGCCTGAGCAAATTCCAGCAAAGCTACGCAGCTCTCGATGCCATGGCATGCATCCACATCTACCGACACCTGAGCGGCGGCCACTTCGACCCCCTGTCGAGCGCATACCTCCATAAAGTCCTTTCCCCCGAAGAATAAAGAGAATAGTTATTTCTTGATATTGATGATGAAACGCCAATCGCTATTGAACATAATTATTACCAGTGTATTGACATTAATACTTAGCAGCTGCGCCTCTATGCGTCCACCAATTGTCAGCACATATAATAATGATACTATTTCTAATTATCGGTATTTTTATGTCTCTCCAACGGGAGATTACACATCCAGTTCCGGAGTATTTACAAATAGGTATGGTGTATACGGAGGAATAACAAAATCAACAAATCCAAGTAGCATTATATCTGGCATTTTATTTAAAAATGGATACATCCAAGTAAATGAGGTTATGTCAGACAATCTCAATCAAACCATGATAGTCAATTTTGGAGAAACCGGGCGCAGAAACGTAAATATGGGATACTCTATCGAAGTAACTATACAATTTATATCAGCAGCAACTCAGCTTCCAATTTGCACATGTACTGCAGAAGGGCAAGGAGCAACTGAGGCAGACGATGTTCGCGAAGCTATTCTAAGAGCTCTTAAGCCACTATTTTTCAAGTAACATTTGGCCAAGAGCAGTTACGGCTTCTTTGTGTTCTTTTCGACAAATGAAATGTGCGAATTGCCGGTTGTTTGGATTCGTCGTGTCTTCTATCACAACTCTATGATTAATGAAATCTGTTCGCCGGTGGGATTGCATGTAAATCTCGAACATTCTGGAGAACAACGTGCTTCTATATTCCTGAGGAAGTAGATTTGGGTGATTTCTTCTTACATCCGTATTGGCATCGCAATAGAAACATAGAACAGCGTCTTCGTTTTCATCCATAAAGCGGGCGAGTATATCTGATACCGCGAACAAAACTTTAGACCCGACATATCTTTCGCCAGATTTTCGAATCAGTGTTACATCGTAAAACACAAGAGTCAATGTCAGTGGGTCAGTAGAAAATAAACTTATCGTTTCATTGTCATAATATGAAAGAGCGACCATTACATGGTCGCCCGCCGCATTTATTATGTCAAACGATAAATCCACTATACTTCAATCGTGAATGTACCATGTTCCTTTTCAGTCAGCTTTTTGATTTGCTGCTGTTTTTTCTCTCTCAAAGCGTCAAAGACTTGAACCATCTTTTGAGAGGGATTCTTGATTGTGATGTTTCGAGTCATATAGGATTGCTTTATAGTTTGGCACAAAGATAAGG
>CAYVNJ010000099.1:0-4963 GCA_964452865.1 uncultured Sangeribacter sp.
CCAGCTCAACCTTGAACATTGCATTCGACAATGCCTCAAGAATTACGCCGTCTTGCTCTATAGCTGCCTGCTTTGCCATCTGTATTTTCCTTCTCTATATTTTTCAGATTATATAAATCTATCGCCAAGTGCATCCTGGATATAATCAAACGTAGTCAGTATTTCTGGTTCATCACCATGGATAGCTACAGTATGCTCGAAGTGGGCTGAAGGCTTTCTGTCTTTCGTACGACACTGCCAGCCGTCCTGCGATATGACTATGTTCTTACTCCCAAGATTTATCATCGGCTCAATAGCTATGCACATACCGTCCCTCAGGACTGGTCCTATGCCCCGGCGACCGTAATTCGGGACTTCCGGGTCTTCATGCATTTCACGGCCGATACCGTGTCCGCACATCTCACGCACTACACCGTAGCCGCGTCGTTCGCAATACGTCTGCACTGCATTTGAGATGTCGCCTACACGCTTGCCGCTTTTTGCCCCCGATATTCCTACATACAATGATTCCTTGGTAGTCTCAAGCAGCTTGCGTACCTTGTCATCTATGTCTCCCACAGCAAAAGTATAACAACTGTCACCATGGTATCCATCAAGATTGACCACAAGGTCCGTACCCACGATGTCTCCCTCGCGGAGCACATACTCCGAAGGGAAACCGTGGACTACTGTTTCGTTGACTTCTATACAAAGAGTACCGGGGAAACCTCCATAACCGAGACACGCGGGAATACCGCCATGAGCGATTATGAACTCACGCGCAACAGTATCAAGCTGCATGGTGGTCACACCTGGGCGAACCCACTTGGCCACTTCGCCGAGCGTCATGCTCGTCAGCTCGCAAGCCTTGCGCATTTTTTCAAGTTCTTCGGCTGTCTTTATATATATCATTTGTAATGAACGGGCGATTGAATTTATTGTCTCAATTCAAGAATTAAAATACTGACTTGCCGGTTGTGCGGCCTTTAATACGTCCTTCTTTCATCAATCCGTCATAGTGACGCATCAGCAGATGTCCTTCGATAATGCGGAGCGTATCAAGTGTTACACCTACAATAATAAGCAACGACGTGCCTCCGAAGAATTGCGAGAAGCTGCGGTTCAGACCACAGATATGCGCAATAGCAGGAAGAATAGCCACGATACCCAGGAAGATGGAGCCCGGGAGAGTTATTCTTGACATGATGGAATCAAGATATTCCACTGTCGGACGACCCGGTTTAACACCAGGGATAAAACCGTTATTACGCTTAAGGTCTTCCGCAATCTGTGCAGGGCGCACGGTGATTGCCGTATAGAAGTAAGTAAATGCCACAATCAGCAGGAAGTAAACTACGTTGTAAACCCAGCCGTACATATCAGTCATAGCTCCGAAGAAGCCCGTCTGTTTCTGGCTGAAGCCTGCGAGGCTGATAGGGATGAACATGATGGCCTGTGCGAAAATGATAGGCATCACACCGGCAGCATTCACCTTAAGGGGTATGAACTGACGTGCGCCTCCATATTGCTTATTGCCGACAATACGCTTTGCATACTGTACGGGCACCTTGTCTGTACCCTGAACAAGAAGCACTGCACCGGCTATCACAGCCAACAGGATAATAATCTCGACGAGGAAAGCCACGAGGCCACCGCCGGCAGAGTTCATCAAGCGCCCGGTAAACTCCTGAACGAAAGCTTCAGGAAGACGTGCGATGATACCAACGAGGATGATGAACGATATACCATTGCCCACACCTTTCTGGTCAATTCTCTCACCGAGCCACATGATAAACATGGAACCGGCAGCAAGAATTACAGTCATATAGGCTATCATCAACCAGTTCATGTCAATGTGGCCGCCTGCTGAAGCAACTTGATACTTAAGGTTAATCAGGTAAGCAGGTCCTTGGAACAGCAGTATCGCCACTGTCAGGTAGCGCGTATACTGGTTCATCTTCATGTGGCCGCTTTCGCCTTCACGCTGCATCTTTTGGAAGGCCGGAATCACCATGCCGAGAAGCTGGATGACAATTGACGCCGTAATGTAGGGCATGATACCCAAGGCAAAAATTGATGCCTGAGAGAAGGCACCGCCCGAGAACATGTCTATAAGCTGCATCAGACCGTCTGAAGTAAAATTCTTCAGAGCCATGAGGTCTGCCGGGTCAATGCCCGGCAGCACTACGTAGCAGCCAAATCGATAGATTATCACCAACAACAAGGTGATACCTATCCTATTGCGGAGCTCGTCAACGCTCCAGATATTCTTTATGGTTCGTGTAAATCCCATCGTTGCTTATTTTTTGATTACTGTACCGCCAGCAGCTGTTATTGCTGCCTCCGCCGATTTAGAGAAGGCGTTTGCCTCCACTTCGAGCGCACGAGTCAGTGTGCCGCTGCCCAATATCTTAACCTGAGCATTCTTGGACACCTTACCGGCTGCGCACAAATCGGCTACAGTAATCTTGGAGAGATTCTTGGCGGCGGCTACTTCTTCGAGCACACCTAAGTTGACCGGTTTGAACTCAACATGGTTGATATTCTTGAAACCGAATTTAGGCACACGACGCTGCAGAGGCATCTGACCACCTTCAAATCCTACTTTATGCTTATAGCCCGAACGCGATTTAGCGCCTTTGTGGCCGCGTGTCGACGTCCCGCCGTAGCCCGAACCCGGTCCACGGCCTACTCTCTTTCTGTCTTTATTACTCCCGACAGCGGGCTTCAGATTGCTTAAATCCATCTCTTTTTTCTTTTTAAGCTTTCGTCACCTCTACAAGATGACGTACTTTATTTACCATTCCCATAATGCACGCATTATCCTCTTTGACTACCGTATGATTCATCTTGCGGAGACCAAGAGCATCAAGGGTGCGCTTCTGTACCGCCGGGCAGTTAATCCGACTCTTTATCTGTTTGATTTTTATCTGTGCCATGTGTATATGTCTTATCCGTTAAATACTTTGTCGACACTCACACCGCGGTTCTGTGCCACCTGTGCAGGGCTACGCATCTCATCAAGTGCTGCTATAGTAGCCTTAACAAGGTTGTGGGGGTTGGAAGAACCTTTTGATTTGGCGAGGACGTCGGTAATACCTACACTCTCAAGCACGGCACGCATAGCGCCACCAGCCTTTACACCAGTACCGGTAGATGCCGGTTTCAGAATTACTCGGCTACCACCGAATTTAGCAGCTTGCTCATGGGGTATGGTACCTTTGTGCACAGGAACTCGTATGAGGTTCTTCTTAGCGGTCTCTACACCTTTCGAAATTGCTGTGGTAACCTCGTTGGCTTTACCAAGACCCCAGCCGATTACACCGTCTTCATTACCTACTACAACGATAGCGGCAAAGCTGAACGCACGGCCACCTTTCGTCACTTTGGTAACACGGTTGATGGCTACAAGACGGTCTTTCAGCTCTAAATCATTTGTTGATTTTACTCTATTGTTTCTCTTTGCCATGATTTATTAAAATTTAAGACCGGCCTTGCGTGCGCCTTCGGCCAATGATTTTACGCGTCCGTGGAATAAATAGCCATTCCTGTCAAACACTACTGTTTCGATACCGAGCTCCAGTGCCTTGCGGCCGATAGCTTCGCCCACACGGCCCGAAACTTCTGTCTTTGTACCCCCTTCAAGCCCGCGTGATGAGGCTGAAGCAAGTGTACGGCCGTTCAGGTCGTCGATAACCTGGGCATAAATTCCTTTGTTCGAGCGGAACACACTCAGGCGAGGACGCTCCGGTGTACCCGATATCTTGCCGCGGATACGGCTTTTGATTTTCTGTCTTCTTGCTATTTTGGATATCATCTTGTCTATCTTTTATTTTATTTAGCACTTGCCGATTTACCGGATTTGCGGCGGATTATCTCGCCCACAAACTTGATACCTTTACCCTTATATGGTTCAGGCTTACGCATTGAGCGTATCTTGGCACATACCTGGCCGAGAAGCTGCTTATCTGCGCTCTCGAGGATAATCAGAGGGTTCTTGTTTCTCTCTGTCTTAGCCTCTACTTTTATCTCCTTCGGCAGTTTAAGGTAGATAGCATGAGAATATCCCAACGCGAGCTCAAGCACCTGACCTGTCGATGTAGCACGATAACCTACGCCCACGAGTTCAAGTTCTTTCTTGTAGCCCTCTGACACACCTACAACCATGTTGTGTATCAGCGCACGGTATAGACCGTGCTGTGCACGATGCTCACGTTCGTCGCTCGGACGGCATACGAGTACCTCTCCGTTCTCAACTTTTACTTCTATATCGGGATTTATTGTCTGCGAAAGTTCTCCCTTAGGACCTTTTACAGTTACCTCATTTCCCTTTACCTGTACGCTTACTCCGGCAGGTATAGCAATTGGTGATTTACCTATTCTTGACATTTCTGTACCTCCCTCTGATTAGTAAACGTAACATAATACTTCGCCGCCGATTTTCTTCTCTTTAGCCTCTTTGTTGGTCATCACACCCTGCGATGTTGAGAGGATGGCGATACCGAGACCATTCAATACGCGCGGCATATCTTTATATCCTGTGTACTGACGCAAACCCGGACGAGATACGCGATGAAGATTCTTTATCGCGTTTACCTTATCAATCGGGTCATACTTCAGCGCGATTTTAATCACACCGGCAGGAGTCTCACCTTCCATAAACTTGTAGTTCAGGATATAACCCTGGTCATACAAAATCTTGGTGATTTCCTTCTTCATTTTTGACGAGGGAACTTCCACGACTCTGTGGCCGGCTTTAATAGCGTTCCTCAGTCTCGTCAGATAATCTGCTATTGGATCTGTCATTATTGTGTTGGTTAAATTGATTCGGACTTTGCCGAACAATATTTAATACTCTTTTTTCGTTAGCTACGGACTTTTCGGTAAGGTCTTTATTACCAGCTTGCTTTCTTTACACCGGGGATAAGTCCTGCCGATGCCATTTCGCGGAACTGTATACGCGAAATACCGAACTGACGCATGT
>CAYVNJ010000100.1:0-4142 GCA_964452865.1 uncultured Sangeribacter sp.
CACACACCGACGACAACCATGCATGGGTTGAAGCCTGGGCCGACGGCAAATGGTATTTCTTCGGTGCGTGTGAACCTGAACCTGTGCTGAACCTCGCATGGTTCAATGCACCGGCGTCACGTGGCATATTGATGCACACTCGCGTTATGGGTCGTTATGACGGTCCCGAGGAGAAATTTCTTGACACACCTCTATACACCGACATAAATGTCACTGAGAATTATGCACCCACAGCCATACTCGACGTAGAAGTCCTTGATGCCGACGGACGCCCTGCACCCGGTGCTGAAGTGTCTTACCGGCTGTACAACTATGCAGAGTTTTACCCGCTTGTTACAAAGAAGACCGACAACAAAGGACGCTCATCACTGAAAGCCGGGCTTGGCGATTTGCTTGTGTGGGCTACCGACGGCAGTAATTTTGGATTTGAAAAAGCATCGGTCGGCAAAGACGCTAAAGTAACTGTCCGCATGGACAAAAACAGCAAATACACAGGCACTACCGACATCACACTCACCCCCCCGCAACCCCGTGCATCGGCTGTTGAGGTTTCGCCGGAACAAGTCGCTGAAAACGACCGCCGTAAAGCAATCGAAGACTCTATCCGCGGTGCTTACACAGCAACATTCCCTGATATGGCACGCGGGGCATCAATGTCCACAGGTCTTGGCATAGACAGCGAACGTGGTGCTAAGGTATTTACTGATGCCCGCGGCAACAGTGCCATAATAGCCGAATTCCTCGAATCCATACCTGCAGACGAACGCTCACGTGGTCTCGGACTGCTTGAGAATATAACAGTAAAGGATGTTAGCGACGTACCTCTCGACATATTACGCGACCATTACACAGCCACACCCGACACGACTCAGTTCTATTACCGTTATGTCATGTCGCCGCGCATCGATACTGAGCACCTAACCCCGTTCCGCTCATATTTCAACAACGCGATTTCAAAAAAAGACCGTAACAAATATAAAAACGACCCTGAAAAATGGGTGAAATGGACTGCCGACAATATTGATGCATCGGCGCAGTGGGAACCCTCAAGTGTGGCCATGTCGCCGATATCTGTATGGCAATACCGCAAGACCAATCCTCATTCACGCGATATTTTCTTCGTGGCATCGGCTCGCGCAATGGAGATACCCGCTCGCATTGACCAAATTACAGGCAAAACCCAATGGGCCGACAAATCAGGTGTATGGCACGACGCTGTCTTTACACGCAATGACAATACGATTCAATCAGACAATCAGAGCAGCCTCGCATTGAATTTCACTAAGACAGGTCGCATTGATGACCCCAAATATTACTCAAACTTCAGTCTTGCCCGCATTGTCGACGGCAAACCGCAATCGCTCGGTTTCGACGACTTCATGCCTTGGAGTCAGTGCCTGAAAGAACCAATGAAAATTGACCCGGGACAATATATGCTCGTCAGCGGACAACGTATGGCATCGGGTGCGGTACTTTCGCGTGTAGATTTCTTTGAGGTAGCACCCGGGGCAGAAGTGCGTGAGGACCTTGTAATCCGTCAGGACAACTCCGACGTTCAGGTAATCGGCTCGTTCAATTCCGAGAACCTGTATCACGACCAGGCAACCGACACAGACAAATCGCTGCTCTCAACAACCGGTCGTGGCTACTACATCCTCGGTATCCTTGCGCCCAACCAAGAGCCTACCAACCATGCGCTGCGTGATATAGCACAACTGAAGCCTGAATTTGAGGAATGGGGACACAAAATGATGTTACTCTTCCGCAATGCTGACGAATTGTCCCGTTTCGACGCGTCAGCCCTCCCAGAGCTCCCCGGAACAGCTGTCATCGGCACAGACATCGACAACAAAATTGCAGATGAGGTAATAGAGGCTCTGAAGCTATCCGGTTCAGACCGACCCATTTTCATTATTGCCGACACATTCAACCGCGTTGTCTTCGTATCGCAAGGCTACACCATCGGCCTCGGAAACACCCTTATCGACATCATCCACAAACTCAAGGAATAATATCATCCTTTCACTTATATAGAGTAAGCCCTCGACATGATTGTCGAGGGCTTACTCTATATAATCTAAACAATAGGTACAATGAGAATCTTCTCAACAAAGAGATAGAGACACTCCACCAAAAGAGAACGCGGCAGGTACACCCATAGCCTTAAATGCTTTTACAATCGTTCCGATTGTGAGATTATGCCCACTCTCTATCCTCGACACCTGCGCACGTTGCACTCCCATCAGTTCGCCAAGTTGTTCCTGAGTCAGGTTCTTCTCCTTTCTCGCTTGTTTTATGGCTTCCCCGATGAGATAAGACTGCAACTCAGCCTCCATAGAATCACGGCGCTGTGTTCCTTTTTTACCGACCACACGGTCAAGCATTTCTTCGTGAGTATATAATTTCATCTTCTCCATATCTTATTTCTCGTTATAATAGTTCTTTCTCAGTGCCTCCGCATGGGCTATCTCACTCTCAGGAGTCTTTTGCGTCTTCTTAACAAATCCATGGGTGGCGATTACAAGATTACCGGTATCCTTATCCCAAAACGCCAGTAAACGGTATTTGAAGCCTCGATATATGGTTCTGAACTCCCATATATCATCATTGAGTTTCTTAAACAATCCCTTATCCATGAAATAACGGCTCTTAGATATATTGTATGCAATCTTGGCCTTAACCTTGTCGGGTAAAGATTCGAGAAAGACAATAGCCTCCTCCATGTAGGTCACATCAAATTTGGCTTTCAGTTCCACTTATCTTCTTTTCGAGGCAACAAAGATACAAATAATGTTACATATATGGAAACAACAGACTAATTATTTTATTCCCGCATATTTATCCTGATTCTCAATTTTACGAAAACACAGTAATTATCTCTCACAGTGAGTTGAGTAAGGCGTTGGCTTCAGCCTTTAGGTTTTCGACATCGGCATCTGACAGAACCAATTCATCACTCGCCCAGCTTTCTGGAGGAACCGCCACTCCGGTTTGCTCGTTCAGTACTTTTGCGCCTATAAACTCCAATAATTCTGTAAGTTTCTCACGGCAAAACGATGTAGCCGCTTTTCCTCCTGCGCCACTGACTGCAACAAGTTTACCACGAATGCATGTAGGTGTTTCATAATCCATTGGCTTGACAGGACGCGACAACCAGTCGAGCATAGTTTTCAAATGTCCGGGGTAACTTTTGTTATACTCCGGTGTAAAAATCCATACCGCATCTGCATCAGCCACCTCTGCGCGCACATGCGCAACCTCTTCGGGAGCTGGATATTCCTTATCCTGATTGATTGGAGGGAGCGTATCATAATGCAGATATTTCACTTCTGCTCTGCTGCCTAATAATTCCTCCGCTTTTTTAGCCAATTGGCGGTTAAACGAATTTTTCCGAAGCGAACCTATTACAAACAAAATCTTTTTCATAGTACTAATTTTTTCAAGCTGGTTTATCTTTAATAATTCAAGACTCTACACAAGTATAACATCATAATCTATAAAGTGTTTTCCAGACACTTCATAAAGTAAGACAGGCTGCACCGGACAACCGATGCAGCCTTATCTTTAGCTGTATATATTACAGATTACTTATTTTCGTCCTTTTCGAGCTGTTCTTTCAAAGCGCGGAGTTCATTAAGGTCGCCGAGTGTTGTTTTCTCCATAGGCTGGATTGCAACAGGCTCGGGAGCAGCTGCGTGTTCAGCAGCTTTCTTAGTCGTTTTGCGTTCAGCTTTAGTAGCATCTTCAGCAATACGGCTGTGGCTCAGGATAATGCGTTTGTTGTCTTTATTGAACTCGATAACCTTGAAGGGAAGCTTCTCATCAAGTTTAGCCTGTGAGCCATCCTCTTTTACGAGGTGCTTGGGAGTAGCAAAGCCTTCAACGCCATATTCGAGTGCGATGACAGCGCCCTTGTCCATAACCTCAGTTATAGTACCCTCGTGGATGCTAACTACTGTGAAGATAGTTTCAAATACCCCCCAGGGGTTTTCTTCGAGCTGCTTGTGACCAAGGCTCAGGCGACGGTTCTCTTTGTCGATTTCGAGCACCTGAACTTCAATGTCGTTGCCAATCTGTGTGAACTCGCTGGGATGTTTGATTTTCTTTGTCCAGGAGAGGTCGGAAATATGAATCAGTCCGTC
>CAYVNJ010000101.1:0-4103 GCA_964452865.1 uncultured Sangeribacter sp.
TCCGAAGGCTGCCACCATCATCAGTAGCGAGCTCTGGGGGAGATGCAGGTTGGAAATCATCGACGTACATACACTGAAATCATACGGCGGGAAGATAAACTTATTTGTCCAGCCGTGATAGGGCATTATGTGTCCGTTCATACACACGGCTGTGGCCATAGCTCTTAACACTGACGCACCAACCGCGCAGATACCCGCTCCGCGGTCTTTGGCTGCATTGACCTGCTCAACCAGCTCTTCGGTGACAAACATCTCTTCGCTGTCAATACGATGTTTGAAAAGGTCTTCTACATCAATCTCGCGGAAATTGCCACGTCCGAAGTGCAACGTAAGGAATCCACGTTCCACGCCTTTGATTTGGAGGCGGGTCATAAGTTCGCGGCTGAAGTGCATTCCTGACCAGGGCGCCACCACAGCGCCTTCCTTTGTGGCATAAATGGTCTGATATCTATCCAAATCGGCAGCCTCGGCAGGACGGGAGATGTATTCGGGCAGCGGGGCTTCACCCAGTGCGTAGAGAGCAGCTTTGAATTCATCGTGAGGACCGTCATAGAGGAAACGCAGTGTGCGTCCGCGGGATGTTGTGTTGTCAATCACTTCGGCCACCATCGAGTCGTCGTCGCCGAAATAAATCTTGTTGCCTATGCGTATTTTGCGCGCTGGTTCGACGATTACGTCCCAGAACTTGTTTTCTTCATTGAGTTCGCGGAGCAAGAGGACTTCTATCCGTGCGCCTGTTTTCTCTTTATTGCCGAAAATCCGGGCCGGGAACACGCGTGTGTCATTAAAGACCATCATGTCGCCCTCGTCGAAATAGTCGAGTATTTCTTTGAAAATTCGGTGTTCGATTTGGCCGGTGCGGGTGTCGACTACCATCAGCCGGCACTCATCGCGGTTTTCTGTCGGATATTGTGCAAGGAGGTTTTCGGGGAGTTTGAATTTGAATTGTGAAAGTTTCATGTATATGAAATTGGTTGTTTTGTTTGCTTATTTTTTAGTGGCCGCGGCTTCGAGGCGTGTGCGGCATTTATCTGCGGTCGCTGTATCAACCCAGTCGGGAATTTCCACCGGGTCTGAAGCTATTTTCCTGCAGGCCTCGTCAAGGCTAAGCACCTCTTTTTCCGAGTAATCGCCTACGCGTGTGCGCCGCAGGGCGGTCAGATGCGCGCCGCATCCGAGTGCCTCGCCTATGTCGCGCGCCAAAGCCCGTATGTATGTGCCTTTACTGCACACTATGCGCAGAGTCAGCAGCGGTGTCGAGAAGTCGAGAAGTTCTATTTCGTCAATACGGAGCAATTTCGGTTTGAGTTCTACCTCTTTGCCGGCTCTTGCCATTGAATATGCCCTCTTGCCGTCGACTTTCACTGCGGAAAAGGCGGGCGGTGTCTGCATGATGTCGCCTCTGAATCGTTCGAGACATGACTCCACGTCGGCACGGGTTATGTGTTCGTAAGGACGGCGTTGGTCTATTTCAGTCTCAAGGTCGAAACTCGGAGTAGTAGCTCCTAACTGAAGAGTGGCCACATATTCCTTCACGCCGGCCTGCAGGCGTTCTATGCTGCGGGTGGCGCGTCCGGTACATACGAGCAATATGCCGCTCGCCAGGGGGTCAAGAGTGCCAGCGTGTCCTACTTTGAATTTCTTCAGCCCGAGCCTCTTCTGGATAGCGCCGCGCAGCCGTTTGACTGCATCAAACGATGTCCAGCCGAGCGGCTTGTCAATACAGAATGTTTCTCCTGAAAAATAATCCATAGGTTTTTCTGCGGTTTACCAGAAAATACATACCAGACCCATAGCCACGCAATATATAGCGAACCATACGAGGCCTCCCTTCTTGACAAGGTTAAGCATCCAGCGGCAAGCCAGACATCCTACTATAAATGATGAGAAAAAGCCTACGGCCATAGGCAGTGCGCCCACGGCTGTCTGGGCAGCACCTTCGGCCATAAGGTCCTTGACATCGAGCAGAGCCTCACCGAGTATAGGGATAATGACCATCAGGAAGGAGAACGACGCCACTTTGTCGCGTTTGTCGCCAAGGATGATGCCGGTGGCTATTGTAGTGCCGCTGCGGCTCAGGCCAGGCAATACGGCCACGGCTTGTGCACAACCTATGATGAAGGCGTCCAGCCAGCTTATGTCGCGGCCGGCCGATGCTTTGCGTAAATGTCCGCCTCCTCGTCCGAGGTCACTCCACCAGGCAAAGCAGAGCAGGGCAGCTGTCACACACAGGCAGATGCCCACTGTAGTCAGGCTGCCTCCGAAGAAAGACTCCACATAGTCCTTGAAGCAGAAGCCCACTATGGCCACAGGTATGCACGAAAGTAAAATCTTGCACACATAATAAAACTCGGCGTCACGCCTGAATGTGAAGAAACTGCGGCACAGGTCGAAAAACATCCTGCGCAGGATGACTATCGTGCTGAGCACAGTGGCGGCATGCAGTATGACGTCGAATTGCAGAATGTCGTCCGACGGGAGATTGATGCCGAGGATTTCGCGGCATATTTCCAGATGACCGCTCGAACTTATGGGCAGATATTCCGCCAGACCCTGGACGATGCCGAGGATTAATGCTTGCAACCAGGTCATTTGTCAGCAGTCTTTTTATTGCGTGGCGAATAGATGATTGCGAAAGCCATAAGCAGGAAGCCGAGAAAGGCTATTGTCGGGCCGACTATGATGCGGCGTGTACTGAAAATGTCAGGGTTGAAGCCCTCCGCGCCGGAGGTCGAGCCAGGTCCTGACATCAGGATGAAGCCGATAATAATCATTGCCACACATCCGGCCATGAGCAGGAAGTTGGTGCGGGTGAAAGGCTTTTGCGCGGGCGTCTCCGGTTTGATTTGTCCGGATGTGGAAACCTGTTTATTCGTCTTGTCGTTCATGTATATGCTTGTTAGCTGAAAAGTTTGTCGTAATCCTTGTGCAGATAGAAAGTAGTGGAAATCAGTGCTGCCAGACCGCATATCAGCATGCCGGCCACTACTACACCCGCAAATATGTAGGCGCTCTCAATCCATGTCACGCAGGTGTCGAGGTCTGGCAGTCCGCAAGAGTATGCCCATGCCAGCAATCCCGCCAGCACACCGGCCGCCAGCACACCGGCAATCAGGCCGGCCAGCATGTTGCCCATGATGAAAGGCCGACGTATGAAGCCGTCGGTAGCACCGACAAGCTGCATGGTGTGGATTGTAAATCGTCGTGAGTAGACGGTGAGATGTACCGTGTTGTTAATCAAGACAAAAGAAATGACCAGCATGGCGGCTGCCGCTATGCCGAGCATCCAGAGTAAGCTCTCGATATTGTCGTTCATTCCGGCCAGCATTGTAGTGTCGGGAGTAGCTACCCCTTCGACTGTCGGCATAAGGGTGAGACGCTCACGTATTGCCTTCACGCTGTCGGGCGATGAGTATGCCGATTTCAGAGTGAAAGCAATCTCCGGCGAAAGGATGTTGACTCCGAATATCTCTTCCAGGTTTTCTCCTGTGTCGCGGGTCCAGTTGGCCAAGGCCTCCTGACGGTTGACGAGCCGCGCGGTGTTGACATACGGCAGATGCTTGAATTTTTGGTAGAACTGCACAGCTTGTTCGTCGCTGACCGAGTCGGTCATAATTACGTTGAACTCAACCTTTTCCTGGAGTTGCCTTGTCTCGTTTTTTGCGCCAAGCGATATGAGTGCTATCAAGCCGGCTATTACGAGCACGAGAGTCACACTGACTATTGTTGTGAAATGCGCGCCGAAGAATGATATTTTGGCTTCCTTATTCTCTTTCATCTGTCGGGTATGGTGGGGCGAGTGCGTTATTTCGCCAATAAAGTGCAAATATAGCACATTCAACCCCCCTTTGTCAATAGCCGGTCGGATTTTTTTAATAATTTGCCCCGCATGGGGTGGCCATGCGGGGCAGACATTTCTGGTATTGTAGGTGTTGATTATCGTGCGTGGTACACTTCCTTATGGCTCTTAGAGCCTTGGCGGACTATGTATATTTCACCCTGCCGCGGATTCTCAACCCTGAATCCCTGCAGGTTGTAATACTCCGGTTCACCCACGAATACGGCTTCATCGGCCGCTACGTCCTTCACACCGACCGACTTGT
>CAYVNJ010000102.1:0-3766 GCA_964452865.1 uncultured Sangeribacter sp.
TTTGCCCATTCCTACGAACTGAGCGCCCTGACCGGGGAAAACGTAAGCTTTCATAGCGATAATATTTAATTGCTAAAAAAGTGATTATTTAGTAGGGTGGCAAAGGTAACCAATAAAAGTCAATTACCGAAATTTTTAGTATCTTTGCATTTTGAATTTTAGTACAGAAATAAAGAATATTGTTATGGATAGCAAATTCAAACGTACTCTCATAACCACCGCGCTACCTTACGCCAACGGTCCGGTACATATAGGACATCTTGCCGGAGTTTATGTGCCTGCAGATATATATGCCCGCTATTTACGCCTGAAGGGAGAGGAAGCTTTACTCGTAGGTGGTTCGGATGAACACGGAGTGCCTATAACTATCAAGGCTAAACAAGAGGGTGTAACTCCTCAGGACATAGTAGACCGATATCATAACATAATAAAGGACTCTTTTGCTGAACTGGGAATTTCTTTCGACGTTTATGGCAGGACGTCGTCAGAAATTCATCGCGAGACTGCCTCGGAGTTTTTCCGGAAGCTCTATGATAAAGGTGAATTTATAGAACAGACCACCGAGCAATTATATGATGAGCAGGCCGGTCAGTTTCTGGCTGACCGTTATGTGACCGGTACTTGCCCGCATTGTGGCAATGAGCATGCTTACGGCGACCAGTGTGAAGTATGCGGTACATCTTTGAATGCCACAGATTTGATTAATCCGAAGTCGGCAATTACTGGAAATACGCCGGTTCTTCGTGAAACCAAGCATTGGTATCTTCCCCTTGACAAGTGGGAGTCAAGACTCAGAGAATGGATACTTGAGGACCATAAAGAGTGGAAAACCAATGTTTACGGTCAGTGCAAGTCTTGGCTTGACCTCGGACTGCAACCGCGTGCCGTGAGCCGTGACCTCGACTGGGGTATTCCCGTGCCCGTGGAAGGTGCTGAAGGAAAAGTATTGTATGTATGGTTTGATGCCCCTATTGGCTATATCTCCAACACACGTGAAATTCTCCCTGATACTTGGGAAACGTGGTGGAAAGACTCTTCGACGCGGATGATACATTTCATCGGCAAAGATAACATCGTGTTCCATTGTATCGTTTTCCCCTCGATGTTAATGGCCGACGGTTCGTATAATCTACCCGACAATGTCCCGGCCAACGAATTCCTCAACCTTGAGGATGATAAAATTTCTACCTCACGCAACTGGGCCGTGTGGCTTCATGAGTACCTACGCGAATTGCCTGGCAAGCAGGATACTCTTCGCTATGTACTTACTGCCAATGCGCCGGAAACGAAGGATAATAACTTTACGTGGCGTGATTTCCAGGCTCGCAACAATTCGGAATTGGTGGCCATTCTCGGAAACTTTGTCAACCGTGCCGCCGTATTGCTTGGTAAATATTACGAAGGCGTCGTTCCTTCACCTGGAGAGAAAACAGATGCCGAAGTTGCTTTGGAAGAGGAAACTCGCTCTGAGGTCGAGGCTCTTTCTGACGCACTTGACCACTTCAAATTCCGCGATGCGTTGCGTCATGCAATGAATATAGCGCGCGCCGGCAATAAGTATTTGGCAGATACCGAGCCATGGAAACTTTGGAAGACAGACCGCGACCGGGTAGCCACTATACTTTATTACGCCATTCAGTTGTGTGCCAATCTGAGCATAGTATTCGAGCCATTCACACCATTTGCATCGGCCAAATTGCGCGAAGCACTCGGTATGGAGAATATCAATTGGCAAATGCTTGGTCATTTCGACCTTGTGTCAGTAGGTAGTACTGTGAAAACTCCCGAGCTTTTGTTTGAGAAGATTGAAGATGACGTGATTGAAGCGCAGATAGCCAAACTTCAGGCAACCAAGGAAGCTAACAAAGCGGCAGCCTGGCAGCCTGAAGCGGTGAAAGAGACCGTCGATTTCGAGACATTCGAGAAGATGGACATACGAGTAGGCAAAGTGCTGGAATGTACTAAAGTGCCCAAGGCAGACAAACTGCTTCAATTCCGGATTGACGACGGTATGGGTGGTCGTACAATAGTGAGTGGTATTGCTAAATATTATAAGCCCGAAGACCTGGTTGGTAAGGAGGTATGCTTTATCGCTAATTTTGCACCTCGCAAGCTTCGTGGCGTAGAGTCGCAAGGTATGATACTTTCAGCTGTTGACTCCGACGGCTCGTTGCGGGTGATTGGTCCTCAAGGTACTGTAGCCCCTGGAAGTCAGGTAGGCTGAAATTACAATTGAATAAAAATATTACAACATAATGGATTTTATTGAAGAACTGACCTGGCGAGGGATGATACACAATATCATTCCAGGTACAGATGAACAGCTTAAAAAAGAGATGACCACTGCCTATGTGGGTATTGACCCTACGGCCGATAGTCTGCATATAGGCCACCTCTGCGGGATAATGATATTGCGTCATTTCCAGCGTTGCGGACATAAGCCGTTGGCGCTTGTCGGAGGTGCAACGGGTATGATAGGTGACCCTTCAGGTAAATCGCAAGAACGTAACCTACTCGACGAGGCAACACTTCGGCATAATCAGGAGGCAATCAAACGTCAGCTCGGAAAGTTTCTTGACTTCGAATCGTATGCTCCGAACCGTGCGGAGCTGGTCAACAACTATGACTGGATGAAGGATTTTACATTCCTCGATTTTGCGCGTACCGTAGGAAAGCATATCACAGTCAATTATATGATGGCGAAAGACTCAGTCCAGAAGCGGCTTAATGGCGAAGCTCGCGACGGACTGTCATTCACGGAGTTCACATATCAACTTCTTCAAGGCTACGACTTCCTTCATCTTTACAAGGAGAAGAACTGCAAACTGCAGATGGGTGGTTCAGACCAATGGGGTAACATAACTACCGGTACGGAACTTATACGCCGCACCATCGGTGGGGAAGCATACGCCTTGACATGTCCGCTGATTACTAAAGCCGACGGTACTAAGTTTGGTAAGACAGAGAGTGGCAACGTATGGCTTGACCCCAGATATACCACTCCATACCGTTTCTATCAGTTCTGGCTTAATGTGAGTGACGATGATGCAAAACGCTACATTAAAATCTTTACCGACCTCACACGTGAAGAGGTTGAGGCTCTCATTGCAGAACATGATGCCGACCCCGGGCAACGTATCCTTCAGAAACGTCTTGCTAAAGAAGTGACTACCATGGTGCATTCTGAAGCTGACTATAATGCCGCTGTGGAAGCCAGCTCAATCCTGTTCAGCAATAAAGCAACCGATGCACTGCGTAATATTGATGAGCAGACACTCCTTGACATTATGGACGGTGTCCCTCGTTTCACGGTTGCCCGCGCGGATTTTGAAGCCGGTATCCCGATGCTTGACCTTCTGGCTGTGAAAACACAGGTTTTCCCTTCAAAAGGAGAAGCTCGCAAAATGATACAGGGCGGAGGAGTAAGCATCAACAAGACCAAAGTGACAGACCCCGCAGCAGTGGTGGATAAATCAGAACTTCTTGCCGATAAATACTTATTGTTGCAGCGCGGTAAGAAGAACTACTACCTTGTTATGGTAGAATGATATAGATTTTTGAGAGATTTTAATATATTGAACCTCAGGCTTCTAACTATAAAAGAGTCTGAGGTTTATTAATTATCTCCCACAAAAAACGAAAAATACTTGCACAGAAATATAAAAAGCACTACCTTTGCAACTGCAAAGTCGGGACATCAACATCCGATAAGCACGGTCCCATAGCTCAGTTGGTTAGAGCACCTGACTCATAATCAGGGAGTCCT
>CAYVNJ010000103.1:0-3724 GCA_964452865.1 uncultured Sangeribacter sp.
TCACCAACTTCCCCACAATCCGCAAGGCTGTGAAGAAGATGACCGCCATCGACAAGATGACTAAGGACGGCACTTTCGACAACCTTTCAAAACGCGAAAAACTCCAGATCACACGCCAGCGTGCAAAACTTGAAAAGAACCTTGGTTCAATCGCCGACCTCAACCGTCTGCCTTCAGCTCTGTTTGTAATCGACGTAATGAAGGAACACATCGCCGTGGCAGAGGCAAACCGTCTGGGCATCCCCGTATTCGCTATGGTGGACACCAATTCAGACCCGAGCAACGTAGACTTCGTCATTCCTTGTAATGATGACGCTCAGAAGAGCATCGAACTCATCCTCGACACAGTATGCTCAGCCATCGCAGAAGGTCTGGAAGAGCGCAAGATAGAAAAAACAGACGCTCCCGAAGAACGCGAAGGTGAAGAAGCAGCTCCCGGCAAACGTCGTCGTGTTCGTCGCAATGCCGAGCCTAAGGCAGAAGCCGCTGAAGCTGCCGAACCTGCAGCAGAAGCCGCCGCTGAATAATCTTGCGGTCGAGCAACTCTCTCTACTCGGAAATATTAACAGTAAATAGAAAGAAAAGAACAATGGCAGTAACAATAGAAGATATCAAGAAACTGCGCCATATGACCGGCGCCGGACTTTCTGACTGCAAAAATGCCCTCAATGAGACAGACGGCGATATTCAGGCCGCTATCGAAATCATCCGCAAGAAAGGTCAGGCCGTAGCAGCCAAGCGCGAAGACCGTCAGGCTGCTGAAGGTTGTGTACTGAGTGCAGTCAAACCTGGTTTCGGCGTTATCGTAGCGCTGAAATGCGAAACAGACTTCGTAGCTAAAAACGAATCATTCCGCTCACTGACTAAGCTTATCCTTGACACAGCTCTTGCGGCTGGAGCCAAGAGCCTTGACGAAGTTCTCTCACTTAAGATTGACGACCGCACAGTGGCCGAGCACATCACCGACGAGATTGGCAAAACCGGTGAAAAGATGGAACTTGGTGCTTACGAATATGTTGAAGCTCCCACAGTAGCTGCATACGACCACCTGGGCAACAAACTCGCCACAATCGTCGGCCTGAGCGAAGAAGGTGTCGACAACGCAGTAGGCCGTGAGGTTGCCATGCAGGTTGCCGCTATGAACCCCGTAGCAGCAACACGCGACCAGGTAGCCAAAGAGGTTATCGATGAAGAGTACAAAGTAGCTGTAGAGAAGACAAAGGAAGAGCAGATTCGTAAAGCTGCCGAGAGTGCACTGCGTAAGGCAGGTCTTAACCCCAACCACTTCGACAGCGAAGAGCATATTGAGTCGAACATAACCAAGGGATGGATTACTGCAGAAGATGCAGAAAAGGGTCGCGCTATCATGAAAGAGGCAGCTGAAAAGAAAGCAGCTTCGCTTCCCGAGCAGATGATTGAGAACATTGCAAACGGTCGTATCAACAAGTTCTACAAGGAGAATGTCCTTGTTGAGCAGGAATATCACCGCGATGCAAAAATGACTGTGGCAGACTACCTTAATTCAGTGAAGAAGGGTCTGACAGTCATCACATTTAAGCGTGTCAACCTGAACGAAGATTGATATATCTCACAATATCGGAGGCATCGTTTCGTTAAACAATACGGAGACGAGCCTCCGATTTTTTATATATCAGCCTAATCTCTTTACAGTTTTTTACGAAATAAAACATTCACAAATCTAAACATCATGTGTGGAATAGTAGGATACCTTGGCAACGGAAACGTTTATGACATATTGCTGAAAGGTTTGAAACGTCTGGAGTATCGCGGATATGACAGTGCCGGCATAGCACTTATCAAGCCCGAGGGTACTCTTAATATTTATAAAGCCAAGGGAAAAGTTAAAAATCTTGAAGACTACTGTGTCGGCAAAGACCTGACAGCACGCGCCGGTATAGCACACACACGATGGGCAACACATGGGGAGCCGACCGATTGTAACGCACACCCCCACTTCAGCGAAGACGGAAACCTCGCAATCGTACATAATGGTACGATAGAGAATTACCGTGTTCTTAAGGATGCACTCACTCAACATGGATGTAAGTTTCATTCGGATACGGACACTGAGGTTTTAGTACAACTGATTGAATACATAAAAATCCAGAACAAATGCTCACTCCTGGATGCCGTGCGGGAAGCACTTAAGCAGGTGGTCGGAGCATACGCCATGGCTGTCATAGAAAAAGACAATCCGGACCAGATAATTGCAGCTCGCAAAAGCAGTCCGCTTGTCATAGGCATAGGCGAAGATGAATATTTTCTTGCTTCGGACGCCACACCGTTCATCGACCATACAAAAGATGTCGTTTATCTGAATGATGATGAGATAGCCATAATTCGCCGATACAAGCCTCTCAAGATTGTCGACATGGATAACAAAGAGGCAAAAATAGACGTAAAGAAACTTGAGCTAAGTATATCGCAGCTTGAAAAAGGAGGCTATCCTCACTACATGCTCAAGGAAATTTTCGAGCAACCGGATACGCTGACAAACTGTATTTCAGGCCGTGTGATAAACGATAACACCAAAGTTATCCTGAACGGAGTGCTTGCCAACAAAGAAAAATTTATGGATGCAAAACGTATCCTCATAGTAGCTTGCGGCACCTCATGGCACTCGGCGCTTATCGGCAAATATCTGATTCAGGATATGTGTCATATACCTGTGTGTGTAGAATATGCCAGTGAGTTCAGATATTCTAACCCGGTTATCGATGATAAGGACATCGTAATAGCCGTTTCACAGTCTGGAGAGACAGCGGACACTCTGGCGGCTATCCAGATAGCGCGCAGAATGGGAGCATTCGTATACGGCATCAGCAATGTTGTCGGTTCATCCATTCCGCGCGAAACCCACAGCGGAACGTACATTCACGTAGGACCGGAGATTGGTGTTGCATCGACCAAGGCATTCACAGGCCAAGTTATGGTTTTCACACTGCTGGCGCTGACAATTGCCAAAATCAAAGGTACAATGACCGACGAACAGATTTCTGAGCTAAGCAAGGAAGTCGGTCGCCTACCGTCACTCGTGAAAGAGGTTCTGAAACTTGACCGTAAGATACACAAGATTTCCCTCATATATACATATGCGCGCAACTTCCTTTATTTAGGACGCGGCTACAGCTATCCGGTGGCACTTGAAGGAGCATTGAAACTGAAAGAAATTTCCTACATTCATGCCGAAGGTTATCCTGCCGCCGAGATGAAACATGGTCCTATAGCACTAATCGATAGCGAGATGCCGTCAGTCATCATAGCTCCTCGTGACCATTTATACGACAAAATAGTAAGCAACGTCCAACAAGTAAAATCACGGGGAGGGTCAATAGTTGCTATCGTGACAAAGGGCGACAAGGTAATTCGCAAACTTGCCGACCATGTGCTGGAAGTACCGGAAGTGCCTGAATGTCTTACCCCAATAATCACGTCAATACCCCTGCAACTTCTGTCATACTACATAGCAATCAATAAAGGTAAGGACGTAGACATGCCTCGAAATTTGGCAAAATCGGTGACTGTAGAATAAAATGCTCAATAATATTTTCAAATTTTTTTGAAGAAATATTTGGAGAAAGTAAAAAAAGTCTCTAACTTTGCAAGCGATTTCGGGGAGGCTCTTTATAAGAAAGCCTTCACAAAATCGAACAAGCCTCTTTAGCTCAGTTGGCCAGAGCACGTGATTTGTAATCTCGGGGTC
>CAYVNJ010000104.1:0-3646 GCA_964452865.1 uncultured Sangeribacter sp.
CGTATACACGCTTTCCAGGCGTGCCTCTTCAGCCACTCGAGCACCACTCCTTTTTATTGTAGGGCAATCATGCAAGTCATTCTCCTACGCAGCAAAGGTAAGTATTTTTTTGTCACTGAGCAAAGGTTGACTGGTTTTTCTATTTGTCTATCCGGGCAGCAAGGGTTTCAGCAATAAGCCAGTCGAGAGGTGTGTCGAGGTCCACAGAACGAATCCGTTCCATTTCGCATGGTATACGACGAGTGAATTCCGACAGAGGATGTTCTCTCAAAGACTCGGTGTTAATCACATAGACCGCCCCTGTGTATTCCCATACATCAGGTGCGTCCTGACGCCTTGTATACCTACCGTTTCCTTTAGAAATGTGGAGATAACCTTCTCCGTCAGTCTCGTATGCATTATAATATGGGTTGGTATCAGCTTGTTTGACAGATACTACCATGTCACAATCTGGAGTATAACGGTCAAGACATTTTCTGACATCTTCAGCCGTCCGAAGTGGCGACGTTGGCTGCAGAAGTACGAGACGGTCGTAATGTCGGCCGAGCTTTTCATAATAATCCAAAGCGTGCAGCATCACTTCGTAGCTACCTGCGGTATCAGATGCCAATTCGTCGGGTCGGAGAAATGGAACTTCAAGCCCGGCAGCTCTGACCACATCTGCTATTTTCCCCGAATCTGTGCTGACACAAATATCAGTGTCTTCTGCAAACACACGTGCTACATCTACGCTTCGTAAAATCAGCGGGCGGCCGAGAAAGGGGCGAATATTTTTATCAGGAATTCCTTTGCTGCCGCCTCGGGCGGGTATTAGAAAAAGAGTCTTGTAATCTGGCATCAGCTATTTATGTCGTAAAAGTGTTTTGGTCTCGGTTTTTGGCTTGCGCGATTTATTATGGCAGTAGCCATTATGTCTGGAGTATCCGGTTTGTAGTATGGGTTGATTGTATTGCGGGCAGCAGCCCGTATTTCCGGCGAAAGGATTGTTTTTAGACCGGACCGTATTTCGGGTTCTGATGCTCCGCAGTGAAATACAGATGTTGCAGCTGTACGCCCTTGTTGACGTATCCCTATGTCAAGGGTCGGAATTCCTGCCGACGGTGCTTCAACAATCCCGCTCGATGAATTTCCGGCCACGGCAGCCGCATGATGCAGAGCAGTTGCATAGCGGATGCGGCCTAATGAAGGCACACACACCCGATGCGCAGGTGAATCTGCTACAAAGCGGTCGATTATTTCAATCAGCGGTGTCGGGTCTACATCATTGTTCGGATGAGTAATCAGAACGTCATAGTCAGATGCCTCTGTCGCGAGGGCTCGCAAGAACGCCGACAGATACTCTGTCGGTGGTGCTGGGTCGAGAGTGGCTGCATGCATTGTGGCAAGAATAAAAGGGCGGTTCAATTCAAACCCAATCGAGCGCCCCAGTTCCTCCCGGCTCAAAGGTTCTGTCTCAAGAATGTTATGAAGACCGATAGCCCCGGTTGTCAGTACATCTTCCGGTTGCTCACCCATCTGTATTATCCGCTGTCGGTATTCGTCAGTTTCTGTCAGATGTAAAGATGCGAGTTTGGTTATGGCATGCCGGAAAGAATCATCGAAAGCTCCTTCGCTAACGGTACCTCCTGCAATGTGGGCTATGGGAACATGACTCAACGTTGCAGCCATTGCAGTTGCAAGCATTTCAAATCTGTCGCCGAGAATTACTATTATGTCCGGTTGAAGTTTTCTTAGTGCAGTTGCTGTGCCTTCAATAACCTCCGCCGAGATATGCTCAGGCAGCCCGACGGCAGGTATTTCAGCTGCAATGTCAAAACCGTCTGTGATGATTTCAGACAATGTACCCTGCGAATAATGCATATTTGAGGCAATTATGCTCAACCTTGCTTTCATGCCCTGCAGTCTGTGGCAAAGAGGGCTAAGCAGCCCCCAGTCAGCACGTGTACTTGTGGCTACGGCTATGTGTGGAACGTTCTCAGACAGTGATGAGCTCATCGTAGCCGAAATTTGTTTTGGCTTTCTGCCCCAGTACCTTATCCCACTCCATTGGTGAAATACCGTTGCCAGGGCGTTTCACAGTTATGTTGTCTTCTGTAAAGATTTCTCCTTTCTGAATGGGGCGCGCAGCAACAATGCTTTTGCGGGCAACAATGATGTTTTTCTGTTCTGAATCAGTCACGCACTTGTGGCCTGTGCCTAAGGCCTGCTCTATGTTGCGTATTTTGCGCACCATGTCTGCCAGTTCATCCGGTTCGAGCGATGCTTTATGGTCGGGTCCTGGCATAGTGCGGTCTAAGGTGAAATGTTTTTCTATCACTTCAGCGCCAAGCGCCACCGCAGCAACAGCCACTTCAGTACCCTTGGTGTGGTCGCTGTATCCTACGCGGCATCCCGTAGCTTCTTTTATTTCCTGCATTGCACGCAGATTGACATCAGACATCGGTGTCGGGTATTCCGTATTGCAGTGAAGTAGTATAATGTCTTTACGGCGTAGATGCGATATTGTCGGATGTAGTTTGCTTTCGCCTGTCAATACATTGACTGCTTCGATAATCTCTTCTATTGTCGACATGCCGGTACTCATGATTACCGGACGCCTCTGACGGGCGATAAGACGCAAATATGGTAGATTGGTAATTTCTCCCGACGGGACTTTGAAATAATCTTGTCCGAGAGCACTGAGCAAATCTATGCTGACGAGGTCGAAGGGAGTCGACATAAAGCCGATGCCCTCTGTTTCGCATAATGATTTCAACTCGGCATAATCCCCCAACGGCAAATGTATTGCTTTGCACATATCAAGCTGGCTTTCTCCTTCACCTGTTGTATCTTTTTGGTATTCGGCTTTCGGCGCAATGGTAGAGATTACGAGTTCGGGAACTGCTGTCTGGAATTTGACATAATCAGCGCCGGCTTTTTTTGCTGCAACTACCATGCGACGGGCAGTTTCCAGCGAGCCGTTATGGTTTACACCGGCTTCGGCAATGATAATTACGCGGTGTCGGTTATCTGTCATAAAACATCACCTCCTTCCAGTATCTTGTCATCAATGTATTGTCCGACCAATCGTCGCAAGGCCGTACATCGACTCCGAGCGTTTCTGCTATTATATAGTCCGGTATCGGTGCGCCGGCATATATCGAGCACACTACACCTCCGCCGAGGCGGGGATTGATTTCCATGAGCAGGAAGCGTTGGTTATTAAGGTCATGTAGAAATTGAAGTGTGACCGGACCTTTGAGCCCGAATTTCCCTATTACCTCGCGGCTCATCCTTTCAAGTTCCGGAATGCGCCGCGTCGAAGTACGTGTCACTTCTCCTCCCATGACCTCAAGGCGGATGCGAGGCACTGTGCAAAGAATACGTCCGTCTGAGGCCACATAACAGTCTACAGTATATTCCTCCCGGCGTTCGATATATTCCTGAATAAGATAATCACGCAGATTATTCAGATGCATCAGGTCTTCTATGTTATGAAAAATCTTTATTCCTCTTGATGCAGAGCCATGGCGTGGTTTGGCAATAGCGGGCATTTCGGCCGAAATCACTGAATAGGTTTTCGGAATTGGTATCTTTTGTTCGCGGAAGGCGGCTGCTGCTTCAGTTTTGTCGAAAAGCATTCGTGCGGTGTCCGGATTGCTTACGG
>CAYVNJ010000105.1:0-2897 GCA_964452865.1 uncultured Sangeribacter sp.
GAGCGCTTTCGTTACAAACCTACCAAAGCCGTCCAGGTTCAGAGCCGCATCAAGCAACTTGAGAAGATTGTCCCAATAGAGGTTGATGAAGTGGACAATTCGGCGTTGAGACTTAAATTTCCTCCGGCTCCACGGTCGGGCGATTTTCCTTTGAAGATAGAGGATGCAGGCAAAGCATACGGTAATCATCGGGTGTTCAGTAATGTCAATCTAACTCTGCGTCGAGGCGACAAAGTGGCTTTCGTAGGCAAAAACGGCGAAGGAAAGTCAACTCTTGTAAAATGCATAATGAAAGAGATTGACCATGAAGGCTCAGTCACCATAGGTCATAATGTGTCTATAGGCTATTTCGCACAGAATCAGGCCCAATTGCTTGACGGTGAGCTGACAGTATTTGATACTATCGACCGGGTGGCAACTGGAGACATACGCACCAAGATACGTGACATTCTGGGTGCGTTCATGTTCGGAGGTGAAGCTTCCGACAAGAAGGTGAAAGTGTTGAGCGGAGGTGAAAAAACGCGTCTTGCGATGATACGCCTGTTGCTCGAGCCCAAAAATTTCCTGATACTTGACGAACCTACCAATCATCTTGACATAAAGACCAAACAAATACTTAAAGATGCCGTAAAGGCATTCACCGGGACAGTGATTGTCGTTTCACACGACCGTGATTTTCTGGATGGCCTTGTAGATAAAGTATATGAGTTTGGCAGTGGTAAGGTGCGGGAAAATATCGGAGGTATATATGACTTCCTCAGGGCACGAAATATGGTAAATCTCCGTGAACTGGAGCAACCGGTAAAGAAACAGCCCAAGGTCGAGCAAAAACACGAGTCGGTCGAAGAACAGACTACCGTTGATGTAAAATCTGAAAAGAAACTCTCATATGCAGAACAGAGGGAGCGGGAGAAGATGATACGCCGACTGCGTAAGCGTGTTGAGGAGAGTGAGGCAGCGGTAGCTAAAGCCGAGCATGTTCAGAAAGAGATAGAAGATAAAATGTCGGCAGGAGACACATCGGCATCAATACTCGCAGAATATGACAAAGCTACCAAGGCTCTTGAAAATGCTATGAGTATGTGGATGCTGGCCCAGGAGGAAGCCGACAATTATGAGAAAGAATGAAATGAAAAAACAATATCCAATAAAAGAAGACATGACAATCAAACCATTGCTTGCCACTATGGCAATCACCGGAGCTTCGTGCATAGCTATGTATGCAGCTACCGAAGGTCACGGTATCGACCGTTCAAATCTTGACCCCAAAGTTAAACCCGCAGACGATTTCTATCAATACGCTTGTGGTGGCTGGATGGAAAACAATCCTTTGCAGCCCGAATATGCGCGTTTCGGCACATTCGATATGCTCCGTGAGAACAACAAAACTCAACTTAAGGAGCTTATTACCAACCTCGGGAATAATCCTGATAGTAAAAAACGGGGAACAATCGCCCAAAAAGTCAGCGACCTTTACGCAATGGGTATGGACAGTGTGCGCCGTAACAGTGAAGGTGCTGCCCCTCTGCGTCCGCAACTTGATAAAATCAATGCCATGGAGTCGGGGATGATACCCGAGATGCTTGCATGGATGCACGACGGCATATCATCTGTATTTTTTGGCACAGGTGTAGGTTCAGACCCTAAGAATTCCGACATTAACATCATGCATTTGGGTGAAGGTGGACTCGGACTTGGTGACCGCGACTACTATATCGAAGATAATGAAACAAACCGCAAGATTCTCGATGCCTATAAGAAATATATCAAACGTGTGATGATGCTTTCGGGCTACGCAGAGAAAGACGCTGCCCGTGTGTGCGACAACGTGCTCAAGATAGAGACAGAAATGGCGCGCAGTAAGAAAACACGCGAAGAACGCCGTGACCCGCAGGGACGCTATAATATCCGCACCATAGCACAATTGAAAACCGACTATCCTTCGGTCGAATGGGATAGATATTTCACGGCTCTCGGAATCCAAGGTCTTGACTCACTTAATGTGTCAAGCCTTAAATACATGAAAGGCTTGGACGAAATGATGTCTAAACTCACTCTGCAAGAAATAAAGGACTTCATGGCTTTCAATGCTGTAAGCGAGGCTTCCGGACTTCTTAGCGACGATTTCTATGATGCAGATTTCGAGATGTTCAGCCGGACAATGGCCGGCATCGAGGAGAAAGAGCCACGCTGGAAACGTGCTATGGCTATACCTAACTCAATGCTCGGTGAGGCTGTCGGCGAACTCTATGTTAGCAAATATTTCCCCGAGAAGAATAAGGAGTATATGAAGACTCTGGTGGAAAATCTGCGTGGCGCACTCTCTGAGCATATAGCTGGACTTACATGGATGTCGGATACAACGAAGGCAAAGGCTCAGGAAAAGTTAGATGCCTTTACAGTGAAAATCGGTTATCCGGACAAGTGGAAGGATTATTCCGGTATCGACATCAATCCTGAGAAATCATATCTTGACAATGTGCTTGAAGCATCTCGCTGGTATGTCCGAGACAACTATTCAAAACTGGGTAAACCCGTCGACAAGGATGAATGGCACATGACTCCGCAGACTGTCAATGCATATTATAATCCGACAACCAACGAAATATGCTTCCCTGCAGGTATTCTTCAAGCACCTTATTTCGACATTGATGCCGATGATGCTATAAATTACGGCGGCATTGGTGTTGTTATCGGGCATGAAATGACACACGGTTTCGACGACCAGGGACGCCAGTTCGACAAGGACGGTAATCTATCCAACTGGTGGACAGAAGCAGACGCAGCAGCGTTTACTAAAAAAGCCGATGGTCTTGCCGCGCAGTTTGATGCAATTGAGGTTGCTCCTGGTGTTCATGCAAACGGACGTTTCACACTTGGCGAGAACATTGCCGACC
>CAYVNJ010000106.1:0-2702 GCA_964452865.1 uncultured Sangeribacter sp.
TTGTTATTGTTGACCATCATTGAGCCGTAGGGATTGCCGTCAGCGTTATTCCAAGAAATTCGTTAAGGTTGTGAGCTGGTATGACAACGAAATCGGCTACTCAAACAAAGTGCTCGACCTCATAGCACGCATGGTGAAATTCAACGGCTAATCCATAGTCATCACAATAAATAAAATAGGAGGTGGGCAACATTGCTCTCCTCCTATTTTTTATTGCTGCAAATAATCACCCTATTCTGCTCAACCTAAATCTTCTGGCGGTCGCAATAGTCGGTAGGGGTTTCTCCGGTCATACGCTTGAACATGCGCGCGAAATGTTGTGGATATTCAAATCCGAGTGAATATGCCACTTCAGAACAGTTCATACCGCCCACAAGCATGTTCTTGGCCAGCTGAACCATCTGGCGCTTTATATGGCGGTTGGCAGTCTCTCCGGTCGTTTTCTTTATTACGTCGCTCAGATAGCTCGGCGACATACACAACCTTTCAGAACAGAACTGTACGGTGGGTATTCCATGTCTGAGCTGAAGGTCGTCCTCATAATATTCTTTAAGCAGATTTTCAAAGCGCGACAATATATCATTGTTGACTATTGTCCGGGTCACGAACTGGCGGTTATAAAACCTTTGTGCATAGCGCAGCAAAAGATTGATGAAGCCCACTATAATACGGTTCTGCATGGCATCCGAAGGAAATTTCAGTTCGCGGTCCAGCTGCTGCATAAGCGCCACCATGACGTCGCGTTCCTCGGTAGTCATGTGGAGGGCTTCGTTTATACGATAGTCGAAAAACGTAAATTTTCTTATGTCGTTTTCGAGTGCCGTCCCATGCAGGATGTCCGGATGAAACAATACCGCCCAGCCCGTCAGATTGATGAATTCGCCATTATCTTCTTTTCCACCAAGCTGACCAGGAGCCACACAAATCAAAGTACCTTCTGAATAGTCATATTTACCTGTTCCGTAGGTCAAGTCGAGTTTTTCATCGTTGCCTTGCAGAAACAGCCCGTACACGCCGTAATTATTGAGACTCGAACGTACGGGCGACAGTTCGCTATAATTTATCACGCTTATCAGTTCATGGGTATCCTTCTGACCGACCCATGAACTATAATCCGACGGCTTGTCTACTTTCAAAATCTTGCTCATATACAGGCTGGTTTTGATTTGCAATCACAAACTTACTTAAATTTTCCTGAAAAATGGTACATAGTCAGTGAAATATGGGTTTGTATTTAGACCGGACGACAATAATTTTGCATCGAGATTTTAAGAATAGCTGAATGAAGAAAGAAGTTCTATTTTCGAAAGAACTCTGCCGGGAAGAAGCTGTTTTGTTTGTGGCAAGCCGCTATGGTGTTACGCCTGAACAGATACTGACCCGATATCTCGTGCAGCAAAACATCATAAATTCGGACACTGAATACGACTATGAACTTGCAGCCAACGAGTTGGCATTGTTCCATGACCTGGGAGCAGGAAACAAGTGACTGCTTTCAGGTGTTATATTACACGAAACACTAATAATTATGGAAAAAAAAGATTTAGATTTATCAGAAATAACATCACCGGCCGACATAAGGAAGATGAGTCTGCCGGAACTTACGCAGCTGGCTGCAGAAATGCGCTCGGCTCTTCTTACCAAACTATCAGCACACGGCGGCCATATTGGTCCGAACCTCGGCATGGTGGAAGCTGTCATTGCCCTCCACTACGTATTCGATACGCCAGCCGACAAGATTGTTTTCGACGTTTCCCACCAGACATATCCTCACAAGATGATTACAGGGCGTATGGAGGCTTTCACCAATCCCGAACACTACGACGATGTGACAGGCTATACCAATCCATCCGAAAGCGAATACGACCTCTATTCGCTCGGTCACACTTCGTCAGCGGTAGCACTGGCCGCCGGATTGGCCAAAGCCCGGGACCTTAAGGGTGGAAAAGAGAATGTGGTTGCTGTCATCGGCGACGGTTCGCTAAGCGGAGGTGTAGCTTTCGAGGGTCTTGACTACGGTGCGACTCTCGGCACTAACTTCATAGTGATTGTCAACGACAATCAGATGAGCATTGCCGAAAACCACGGTGGCATATACGCCGACCTGCGTCTGCTCCGCAACACCAACGGCACAGCTGAACCAAACCTGTTCCGCGCTATGGGCTATGACTATCATTATGTCAACTACGGCAACGACCTCCGTAGTCTGATAGAGGCTTTCCGCGCAGTCAAGAACTCTGACCACCCGGTAGTAGTCCACATCAACACTATGAAAGGTATGGGATTACCCGTGGCCGAGGCTAATAAGGAGGAATTCCACTACAACGGACCGTTCGACCTCAAGACAGGAGCGCCGCTCCACGAAGAAAATCCGCAGACCGAACCGGAAGACTACAGCGACGTATTTGCCAAAAACATGTTGCAGCACATGAAAGAGAACGATAAGGTGGTGGCCATAACAGCAGGTACACCCGGTGTTCTCGGTTTCGATAAGACACGTCGCAAAGAAGCCGGCAAACGATTCATCGATGTTGGCATTGCTGAACAGGCAGCAATAGATGTAGCCAGCGGTCTGGCAAAAGGAGGCATGCGACCTGTAGTCGGTTTTGTGAGCAGCTTCCTGCAGAGAGCCTACGACCAGTTCAGCCAGGACATAGCCCTCAACAAACAGGCGGCAACGTTTGTGGTGTTCTACGGCTCGA